>CAZIVY010000476.1:0-25362 GCA_964542505.1 uncultured Rhodospirillaceae bacterium | reverse complement strand
GGCGCTGGCCAAGGCCTTGGTCAACGATCCCGACGTGCTGTTCCTCGACGAGCCGACGGCGTCGCTGGATCCGGACACCGCCGATTGGGTGCGCACCTGGCTCGAGGATTACCGGCGGCGCACGGGGGCGACGCTCTTTCTCGCCTCGCACAACATGGCCGAGGTGGAGCGCCTGTGCGACCAGGTGCTGATCATGCGGCAAGGCCGCATCGTCGAGCGCGGCGCCCCCGGCGACCTCATCGCGCGCTACGGGCGGGAAAACCTGGAAGAAGTGTTTCTCGACATCGCGCGCGGGCGCGGGCGGGCGGCGGCGCTGCTGGGCAATGGCTGAGACGGCGATGATCCGCGCCAATCCCGTTTTCAGCCTGCAGCGCATCTTCGCCATGGTGCTGCGCTACTGGTACCTGCTGCGCACGTCGTGGCCGCGGCTGGTGGAACTCGCCTACTGGCCGACGGTGCAGATGGTGATGTGGGGCTTCATGACCCAGTTCCTGGCCTCCGAGTCCGGCTATGTGGCGCAGGCCTTTGGCGTGCTCTTGTCGGCGGTGCTGCTGTGGGACGTGCTGTTCCGCGGCCAGTTGGGGGTGTCGCTGTCGTTCTTCGAGGAAATGTATTCGCGCAACCTCGGCCATCTGTTCGTCAGCCCGTTGCGGCCGACGGAGTTGATCGCCGCGATGACGGTGATGAGCCTGTTGCGGACCCTGCTCGGCATCGTGCCGGCGACGGTGCTGGCGGCGGTGTTTTTCGGCTTTTCGATTTATTCGCTCGGCTTGCCGCTGATCGCCTTTTTCTTCGGCTTGCTGGTGTTCGGCTGGGCCATCGGGCTGGCGGTGGCGGGCTTCGTGCTGCGCTTCGGCCTCGGCGCCGAGAGCCTGGCCTGGGCCTTGATCTTCGCGCTGCTGCCGGTCAGCGCCGTCTATTACCCGGTGGCGGTGCTGCCGCCATGGCTGCAGGGCGTGGCGTGGATGCTGCCCTCGGCCTATGTGTTCGAGGGCATGCGCGCGGTCATGGTGCACCATCAGGTGCGCGCCGACCTGATGGCCGGGGCGCTGGCGCTGGACGTGGTCTATCTGATCCTGGGCGCGGCGACTTTCCTGGCCGCCTTTCGCAGCGCCCGCCGGCGCGGCCTGTTGCTGCAGCAGGGGGAATAGAGCGCTCAGCGTTCGCGCAACGCCCGGTCGCGGACCTTGAGGATGGGCTTCAGCAGATAGTCCATCACCGTTTTTTTGCCGGTCAGAATATCGACCGAGGCGGTCATGCCGGCGATGATGGGCAGCGCCTGCTGGTCGTGGACCATGGTGCTCTTCTCGGTACGCAGCCGGATGCGGAAGAAACTTTCGCCTTTTTCGTCCTTGATGGTGTCGGCGCTGATCTCCTCGAGCTTGGCCTTCAGCCCGCCGTAGATGGCGAAGTCGTAGGCGGTGATCTTGACCATCGCCGGTTGACCGGGACGCACGAAAGCGATGTCGGCGGGGCGGATGCGGGCCTCGATGAACAAACTGTCGTCGAGGGGCACGATTTCGAGGATGTCCTCGCCCGGCTTGATGACGCCGCCGACGGTGTTCTGGCGGATCTGCTTCACCGTGCCGCGCACCGGCGAGCGCACTTCGGTGCGGGTCACCCGGTCGTAGCCGGTGGTAATGGTTTGGTAGAGCGACTGGGCCTCCTGGCGGCGCTTGGCCAGTTCCTCCGCCGCTTGCGCCTGGAAGGCCGCCGTCTGCTCGGCGGTCCGCTGCTGGGCCTCGCGCAGCGCGTTCTCGGCGCGCGGTATGTTGATCATGATCGAGGCCAGATCGCCTTCGAGGGTGCTTACCTCGCGTTCGAGCTTGATGTAATCGACGCGCGGGTAGAGCCCCTGTTGCGTCAGCGGCTTGGCGAGTTCGCGCTGCTGCACCGCCAATTTCAAGCCGCGTTCGATCTGGCGCTGGCGGTTGCGCAGTTCGGCGATTTCCTGCTGGCGCTGGTCCGCCTGCAACCTCAGGCCCGACAATTGGGCATCGATCTGGTTCTTGCGGTTTTCGTGCAAACGGCGCTGCGCGGCCACCGCGTCCGGCGCCTGGGCGGCGACGTCCTTGGCGAACGCCAGCGGTTTTCCCTGCGCCTCGGATTCCAGCCGCGACATGGCCGCCAGGTGGCCAAGATACTGATTGCGGGCGTCGCGGTAGGTCGCCTGCGCCAGCATGTTGTCGATGCGCACGAGCACGGCGCCGCGCTCGACGATGGCGCCCTCCTGCACCTCGACGCTGGCGAGAATGCCGCCTTCCAGGTTCTGGATGACCTGGATGCGGCCGGTCGGGATCACCTGCCCATCGCCGCGCGTCACTTCGTCCAACGTCGCCCAATTGGCCCAGACCACGAACACCACGAGAAAGGCGGCGACGGCGTAACTGAGGCCTTGGGCGAACTCGCTGCCGCCGCGCCGCGCCGCCGCTTCGGCCTCGGGCATGAGGTCGAGGAGATCGGCGTCGCTGTCCTTGGTCAACAGCTGTTTAAGACGCCGATGCAGCACGGATATGTCCTTGTCGCAATGCCGCCAGCACCTCGTCGCGCGGGCCGTCGGCGACGATCCGCCCGTTGTCGAGGACGATCAAGCGCCCCACCAACGCGAGCAGCGAGGAGCGGTGCGTGACCAGCATCATCGTCTTGCCCGACAGCGACAGCTCGAGGCGGGCGCGGAAGGCGGCTTCGGAGGCGTTGTCCATGGCGCTGGTGGGTTCGTCGAGCAGCACCAGCGGCGGATCGAGCAGCAGCGCGCGGGCGATGGTGATGGCTTGGCGCTGGCCGCCGGAAAGGCCCATGCCGCGCTCGCCAACCTGCATGTCGAAGCCCTGCGGATGGGCGGCGACGAATTCCGTTACCCCGGCCAGCGTCGCGGCGCGGAGCAGCGTGGCGTCGTCGATGTTGGGGGCGCCGATGCAAATGTTGTCGCGGACGGAGCCGAAAAACAGGTAGTTGTCCTGCGCCACATAGCCGATGTTGCGGCGCAGATCGGCGGGGTCGATCTGGCGCTGATCGACGCCGTCGAGATAAATGGCGCCCTGAGCCGGCTCGTAGAGGCCGAGCAGCAGGCGGGCGATGGTGCTCTTGCCCGAGCCGATACGGCCGATGATGCCGACGCGCTCCCCCGGCTTCAGCCGAAAGCTGACCGCGTCCAGCGACTGCACCGTCGTCGAGGGATAGCGGAAGCTGATCTTGCGGAACTCGATATCGCCGCCAAGGCGCGGCCGGTGCACAAAGGCCTTGCCGACCGGGCGCTCCACCGGCGTCCGCATCATCTGGTCCAACGCCTTCAATGCCACCCGCGACTGCTGGAAACGGGTCAGCATCGCCGCCATGGCGCCGAGCGGCGCCAGCGTCCGCCCGACCAGCAACGTGCTGGCGACCAGGGCGCCGGTGGTGAGCGAGCCGTCGGCGATGAGGTAAACGCCGTAAACGACGACGCCCACGGAAACGACCTGGGTCGCCGCCTGACTGAAGGTCGTGGACAGGGTGGCGATGATGCGGGCCTTGCGCGACGTTTCGGCGGTGGCGCCGACGAACCGTTCCCACTGGCTCTGGACATGACCCTCGGCGCCAGCGGTCTTGATGGTCTCCAGCCCCTCGATCGCCTCCACCAGCAGGGAGTGCTTTTGCGTCGATTCGCGAAATCCGCTCTCGACCACGCGCAGCAGCGGGAATTGCAGGACGTAGCCGGCGCCGACGATCAACGGCACCGCCAGCAGTGGAACGATCGCCAGCGTGCCGCCGATCATGGCGATGATGAAGAGAAACAGCACGATGAACGGCAAGTCGACGAACGCGATCAGCGTGCCGGAGGTGAAGAAATCGCGCAGGCCCTCGAACTCGCGCATGTTGCTCGCCATGCCGCCGATGGAGCCCGGTTTCTTGTCGAGGCGCATGGCGAGTATCTGGCGCAGAAGGTCGTTGGCTATGATCACGTCGGCGTTCTTGCCGGCGACATCGACGAAGTAACTGCGCAGATTGCGGATGGCGAACTCAAACAGGAAGACGATGCCCACTCCCAGCGCCAGCGCCCACAGGGTTTCGAGAGCGACGTTGGGCACCACGCGGTCGTAGACGTTCATGATGAAAAGCGGACTGGCGAGCGCGGCGGCGTTGATCACCACCGACGCCAGGATGACGTGGCTGTAGATCGGCCAAAAGCTCCACAGCGTTCCCCAAAACCATTCCCGGGTGCCGGCGACGCGGGCGTCGGCGGCGCGGGCGTCGAAGGCGAACTCGGTCTTGGCGAAAATGGCGTTCCCGGTGTAGATCGCCTGCAGCTCGCGTATCGAAACGATCTCGGTGCCGCCATGGGCCTCGGGCAGCCCGATCTTGACGCGCGTCTCGTCGACCGGCGCCAGCAGCAGGCAGGCATTGCCCTCCTTGAGCAGCAGGATGCACGGCAACGCCACCGACGGGATCTTGGCGATGGCGGGGCGGTGGACGATGCGCGCCCGAAGCCCGACCCGTTGCGCCGCGCGCAGGCAGAATTCCGGCGTCAGCTTGCCGCCGGCGATGGGCAGACCGGCGATGAGCGACGGCGGCGATACCGGACGGCGCATCAAGCCGGTCAGCAGGCTGAGGCAAACGAGAAGGGGGTCGTCGAAATCGACCTGCGAGGGGGCGATAGCCCATTCCCGCGCCGGCGCGGGGGCGGCCTGGGCGGGCGCCTTCTCGGCCTCCGCGGCGGGAACGGCATCGTCCGCCGTAGCAGGGGCGGCGGCTTCGGTATTGGCTCCGCGAGCCGCGCCGACCGGCGCCGGGGACGGCCCGGTGGCCTGTTCGTTGGCGGCGGCCGGCGGTGGATCGCCGGCGGGCGATGCATCGGCGGCGGGATCGGGCGCCGGCCGTTCCTCAAGCGTGGTGACGTCGCCGCCCATGTTCGACCCGCTAAATTTGTGTCGGCGCGGCGTCAGCGGCCGGCGCCGGCGGCGCTGGCCAAGAGCTTGTCGACGTAACGACCCTGAAACAGCGTGATGCCCACGCTGTGGCCGAATTTGATCGCGACATCGTTGTCGCAGCGGCAAAGAATGATTTGGCTCGGCCTTGCAGCGGCGATCGAGGCGCGCAGGAATTCGCGCTGCGCCACGGGGGTGTCGCGCTCGATTTCCGGCGCCCAAACGATCTTTTCCAGGTCGAACCCCAAGCGGTCGCGCGCCACGCAGGGAAAGACGAGCGGGCTCAAACCATCGAGGCAAACGCGATAGCCGCGCTCGCGCACGAAGTCGCGCGCGAACAAGTAGCTGCCGATGTCGGCGTAGACGTCGGAAAGTTGCAACTCGAAGACGATGACCTTGCTGGTCTTTTTCCGGAACTCGTCGTGAAACGCCTGGAACTGCGGCGACAGCAAGGTAGAGACGTTGACGTTGACGCTGATGGCGGTGGCGGTGGAGCCTTCCATTACCGGCAGCAGGCTGAGCACGCCTCGGTCCAGGGTCTCGGTGAAATGCTGGAATAGCCAGCGGTTCGCCGTCAGATCCACGTCCGGCATGGCCTGACGGCGCAAATCGGCCATGGAGACGTAAATCTCGTTGTAGATCGCCAGCGGCGGCTTGTTGGCCATGATGGCCCCGATCGGCTGCCGGCGGATCAAAGGGATGAGATTGACGTTGGCCATCGCCTGCTCCAGGAGGACGAGGCGCCCGGCGTCGAGGGGCACCAACTCCTTCGGCGCTGGCGCCGGCTTGGGCTTGGCGGCGGGCGCGGATGCTGTTGCGGGCGCTGGCGCGCGCGCGGGCGCGGCAGCGGCTGCCGGAACCTTGGAAGGCGTTTCCTCCACGCCGGCCTTGCCGCCACCCCAGCCTTGATCCTTGGCGAGTTCCTGGGTGTGGGCGCGAAAAGCGGTAAAATCCTGGCCGAGGTCGTACCAGGTGCAGAAGTGCGCGCCGCCTTCCGCGCTACCCAGAACCAGCGGATCGTCGCTGAACAGGTAGGTCAACTTGGTCACCACCTCGTTGAGTTCGTCCTTGCTCGGGCCCTTGACGACGACGACGATGTCGGTGTTGCGCGGGCGGAAGATCCGTCCCTCGTGTTTCCGCAACAGGCTGTCGAACGAAATGGCGGCGATGCTTAGGTGGTTGCGGTACTTGTAGGAGGGTTGCAAGCGCGACAGGTGCACGTGGACGCCCCACCAGCCGGCTGGGTTGCGGCGCAAACGCCAAGCATATTCAGCCAGTTCGGCTTCCTGCTCGGCTGACGGCGTGGAGAGTGGCGCTATGACGCGCATCGTAAGCGACCTATGCCTGTGGACACACTAGTGCGATGGTCGCCCAACCTAGCCCGCAAGCCTTACGACAAGCTTAAAGGAGTGTTATGGTTTCCGTTTGGTTACAAGAACTTGGCCGGCTCCAGACAGGCTTCTAAACCACGACATGGCCGATTCGAATGGACTGCGCCGGACGGCGCTCGGCGAAACGGCGGCAAGCGCGCCGGAGGGCCGCCGTGTTTACGTCATCGGCGACATTCATGGGCGCGCCGATCTGCTTGGCCGCCTGCATGCGGGCATCGAAGACGACGCCCGCGAAGCCGGGCCGGCCGACAACCTGATCGTCTATCTCGGCGATCTGGTGGACCGCGGCCCGAGCAGCCAGGCGGTGGTCGATTTGGTGCTGGCCGCGGCGCCCGTTGGGTTCCGCAAGCTGTGCCTGCTCGGCAACCACGAGGCGATGATGCTGGAATTCCTCGGCAACATCGGCATCGGCCTGAGTTGGGCGCTGAACGGCGGCGTGGCCACGCTGGCGTCCTATGGCGTCGAATCGCTGACCGGCGACAAGGAAAGCGAGTGGCGGCGGGTGCAGCGTGAATTGGCGGCGGCGATACCGGAGCGCCAACTCGCGTTCTTGCGCCGCCTTGCGTTGCACCATGAAGAGGGCGGCTATTTTTTCGCCCATGCCGGCGTGCGGCCTGGAATCGCTCTCGATGGGCAAAATCCCGACGATCTGCTGTGGATCAGGGAGGACTTCCTCGATTCGACCGCCGATCACGGCAAGGTGGTGGTGCATGGCCACACCGTCACTCGCGAGGTCGAGGTGCGCCCCAACCGCATCGGGATCGACACCGGCGCCTACGCCACCGGCTGCCTGACCTGCCTGGTGCTGGCGGGCCAAACGCGGACCCTGCTGCAGACATGACCGCGGCGCTGGAACGGGCGGCGGGTTTGGTGTAAGGCCGAAGCCGCCATGATCGATACCGCGTCCCTCGCCGCCCGCTTGTCGTCCTTGCGCCACGCCCGGGTGCTGGTGATCGGCGACGTCATGCTCGACCGCTACGTCGAGGGCACGGTGGAACGCATGTCGCCGGAAGCGCCGATCCCGGTCGTGCGCGTCGGGGGCGAGCGATCCATGCCCGGCGGCGCCGGCAACGTGGCGCGCAACGTGGCGGCGCTGGGCGCCCAGGCCATGCTGGTGGGATTGATCGGCGACGACGACGCCGGGGTTCAGTTGCGCCGCCGCCTGAGCGAGGCGAAAGGCGTGGAGGTTTCGCTCGCCGTCGAGCCGGGCCGCCCGACGACGGTGAAAACGCGCTACCTCGCCGGCCGCCAGCAATTGCTGCGCGCCGACAGCGAATCGACGGCCCCGGCGTCGCCGGCGGCGGCGGACGAGCTGTTGCAAGTCTTCACCCGCGCCTTGGCGCGGGCCGACGTGGTGGTGTTTTCGGACTACGCCAAGGGGACGCTCGGCGACGACGTGCTGCGGCCCGCCATCGACCGGGCCAAGGCCGCCGGCAAACGGATCGTCGTCGATCCCAAGAGCCGCAACGCCGCCCGCTACCGGGACGTGGACGTGCTGACGCCGAACCGCCTGGAACTGGCGGCGGCGACGGCGCTGGCGGGCGATGACAACGACGCCATCGCGAGCGCGGCATTGGCGCTGACGCGAAGCGCCGCGCTCGGCGCCGTGTTGGTCACGCGCGGCGAGCGGGGCATGACGCTGGTGGAGGCTGGCGGCGCGGTCCGCCACCTGCCGGCGGAAGCGCGCGAGGTCTTCGACGTGTCCGGCGCCGGCGATACGGTGGTGGCGACGCTGGCGGTGGCGCTAGCGGCGGGATTCAGCCTCGAGGAAGCGGCGACGCTGGCCAATGTCGCCGCCGGAATTGTCGTCGGCAAGGCCGGGACCGCGGTGGTTCACCCGGACGATCTGGCGGGGGCGCTGCACGCGCAGGCGGTGATGGCCACCGAGTCCAAGGTGGTGTCGGCGGAAAGCGCGCGCGAACGGGTGGAGCGCTGGCGCGCGCGCGGCGAGCGCATCGGCTTCACCAATGGCTGCTTCGACCTCATCCATCCCGGCCACGTGGCGCTTCTGGCGCAGTCGCGGGCGGCCTGCGACCGGCTGATCGTCGGCCTGAACACCGACGAATCGGTCCGCCGCCTGAAGGGCGCCGACAGGCCGATCCAGAACGAAACCGCGCGCGCGATCGTCCTCGCCTCGCTCGCCGCCGTCGATCTCGTCGTGCCCTTCGCCGAAGAGACGCCCCTCGATCTCATTCGCGCGCTCCGCCCCGATGTGCTGGTCAAGGGCGCCGACTACCGTCTGGATCAGGTGGTGGGCGCCGACGTGGTGCAAGGCTATGGCGGCCGCGTGCTGCTGGCAAAGGTCATCGCCGGCCACAGCACCAGCGGCACCATCGGGCGCATGGGCCGTGGCGGGATCGCATGATCCTGGTCACCGGCGGCGCCGGCTTCATCGGCTCCAACGTGGTGGCGGCGCTGGCCGAGCGCGGCGAGGACGTGGCGGTGTGCGACAGCCTTGGCCAGGCCGAAAAATGGCGCAACCTCGCCAAGCACGAACTGGCGGCGCTGGTGGCCCCGGAAACGTGGCGGGACTGGCTCGACGCCGAGGGCAAGCGCGTGCGCGCCGTCATCCACATGGCGGCGATCAGCTCCACCACCGAAACCGACGCCGACCTTTTCGCCGAGAACAACGTCCGGCTCAGCCTGGCCTTGTGGCAGTGGTGCGCGGGCGCCGGGGCGCCGTTCATCTACGCCTCGTCGGCGGCGACCTATGGCGACGGCGCGGCCGGATTCGACGACGACGGCGCGCCAGCGGCGCTGGCCAAATTGCGCCCGCTCAACGCCTATGGCTGGAGCAAGCACGTGGTGGACCGCCGTATCGCGCGCGACGTCGCGGCCGGCCGGCCGGCGCCGCCGCAATGGGCGGGCCTCAAGTTCTTCAACGTCTTCGGCCCGAACGAGTACCACAAGGGCGACATGCGGAGCGTGCTGGCGAAAAACTTCGCCGCCGCGCGCGAGGGCCAACCCATCCGCCTGTTCCGGTCGCACCGCAACGACTATGGCGACGGCGGCCAGATGCGCGATTTCATTTATGTGCGCGACTGCGTGAACGCGGTGTTGTGGCTGCTCGACCACCCCAGGGTCAGCGGGCTGTTCAATCTGGGCAGCGGCAAGGCGCGGAGTTTCGCCGACTTGGCGCAGGCGGTTTTCACGACGCTCGGACGCGCGCCCCAAATCGACTACATCGACATGCCCGAGGCGCTGCGCGCCCGCTACCAGTATTTCACCCAGGCCGACATGGGGCGGCTGCGCCGCGCCGGTTACGCCCAATCCTTCACCAGCCTGGAGGATGGCGTCGCCGATTATGTCGGGCGCTATCTCGACGCCGAGGACCCTTACCGCTAGCCTTGGCGGCGGCGTCCTTCACTAAGGAGCGATACACGTGAAAAAGGTCTTGATCATATTGCTTGCCGCGATCGGGGTCGCGGTCGTCGGCGCCGTGGCGCTGCCTTTCCTCATCCCCCTCGACACTTATAAAAAGCAAATCACGGAGCGGGCGCGTGACGCTACCGGGCGGGAATTGCGCATCGGCGGCGATGTCAAGCTTTCGCTGCTGCCGCGCCTCGAAGTGGCGGTGCACGACGTGACCTTCGCCAACGCCCCCGGCTCCGCCACCCGCGACATGGTGAAACTCACCCGGCTCGAATTGCAGGTGCGGATGTGGCCGCTTCTGCGGGGCAATGTCGCGATCGATCGCTTCGTGCTGGTGGACCCCCAGATCGTGTTGGAAATCGACAAGCAGGGACGCGCCAATTGGGCGTTCGGCGAAACGACGCCAAGCCGGGGCAAGCCGACGCCCACCGAGAGCAAAAGCACCGGCCTCGCCGGGTTGCAACTGGGCGATGTGCGGCTGGTGAACGGCACTGTCGCCTACGCCGACGCGCGCAGCGGCGTCAAGCAACGCCTGGACAAAATTAATCTCCAGCTCACTTTGCCCGATATCGACGGGCCTTTCGCCGCCAAGGGCGACGCGACCTGGAACGGTCAAAAAGTGGAGCTCGACGTCGGCGCGGACAAGTTGAAGGCGCTCATGCTCGGCCAGGCCACGGCAGTCAAGATCGCGCTGACGGCCGAGCCGATCACCCTGTCTTTCCAGGGCATGGCGGCGACGGCCGAACCTGGAAAGGTCGATGGGGACGTGGATCTGAAAGTGCCGTCGGTGCGCCGCCTTGCCGCCTGGGTGGGCCAGCCGATCGAGGCGCAGGGCAGCGGCCTCGGACCGCTGACCATCGCCGGCAAGCTTAGCGTCGCCGGGCCGCGCGTCACCTTCAAGGACGCCCGCCTGGGCCTCGACGCGCTGCGCGCCAATGGCGAAGTCATGATCGACGCCGGCCGGGCGCGCCCTTTTCTCAAGGGCCGTCTCGACGTGGCGGAGCTGGATTTGAACCCCTACTTGCCGCCGGAATCGGCGCCGGCACAGGCGTCGAGGCCGCAGCCGGCCGCGCCGGCGGCGGCCAGCGCCGCGCCCGCCGACTGGAGCGATCAGCCCATCGATCTCAGCGGCTTGCGCGCGGCGGACGCCGAATTCGATCTCAGCGTCGGGCGGCTGGTGGTGCGCAAGATCGCCATCGGGCGCAGCGTGCTGGCCGCCAAGCTCACGGGCGGACGGCTGGCCCTCGACCTGCGTGAGCTGAATCTCTACGAAGGCAGCGGTCAGGGCCGCCTGGTGGTCGACGGCTCGGGCGCCATGCCAGCCATCGAGCATGCCTTCCGCCTGAGCAAGGTTCAGGCGCAGCCGTTCCTGCGCGACGCCGCGGCCTTCGAGCGGCTGACGGGCGTCGCCGAGGGGGAAATCGAGTTCGCGGCCCGCGGACGCAGCCAACGCGAACTGGTGTCGGCCCTGAACGGCAAGGGAAAGTTGAGCTTCCGCGACGGCGCCATCAAGGGCATCAACTTGGGTGCGATGGTGCGGAACATTGGCGCCGCCTTTCTCGACGCGAGCGCGGGGGCGCCGCAACAGACCGACTTCGCCGAACTGTCGGGCAGCTTCGCGGTCAGTAACGGCCAGTTGCGCAACGACGACCTGCTGCTGAGTTCGCCGCTGCTGCGCCTCTCCGGCAAGGGGCGGAGCGATTTGCCGAAGCGCACCCTCGACTACCGGCTCGAGCCCAAGATCGCCGCCACCGTTACAGGACAGGGCGGCGCCAAGGACGTCGCCGGGCTGACGGTGCCGGTGCTGGTCCAGGGGCCGTGGCACGACCTGAAATACCGCCCCGATGTGGGCGGGGCCATCAAGGAGCAGCTTAAGGACCCGGGCGGCGCCGTGCGCGCCATCCAGGGCATTATCGGCAAGCCCAAGGCCGGGGAGGCGCCGTCGGCGGCTCCCGCCCCGCCGTCGTCCGCCAACCCGTTGGACGCGCTCAAGGGCCTGCTGCGCCGAAATTAAGGCCCGTTAGCAAGGTATTTACCGGCCGCCGGTGTAATCCCCCGGCGGCCGCGTTCTTGGTGCGGCCGCTTGCACGCGGGTGCCATCATGCTGCTCGGCGAACTACTTATCCAAATGGGCGTGGCCAAGGCCGAGGACATCAACCGCGGGCTCGATCGGCAGAAAAAATCCGGCGGGCTGCTCGGCGAGAACCTGATGGCGCTCGGAATCGTCACCGCCGATACGCTTCACAAGGCCCTGAAGATGGCGCCGCTGGCGCCGCGCAAGATCGCGGACACGGGGCTCAACACCCCGTTCATGACTAGTCTCCTGCTCAAGTTCATGTACGTGAAGTCGCTGGAAACGGCGTCGGAACTGTCCGCCGACACCAAGCTGCCGGCCAACATCGTCGCCGATCTGTTGGAGCTGGCGAAGGAGGCGGCGCTCGTATCGGTGCTGGGGGCGGCGGGCCTCAGCTTGACGGCGGAACTGCGCTACGAGCTGACCGGCCAGGGGCGCGAGCGGGCCGCCGACGCGCTTTCGCGTTCGCAGTATCTGGGGCCGGCGCCGGTGCGGCTCGCCGACTATATCGCCCGCATCACCCGTCAACGGGTTGCCGACGAACGCGTCAATGCCGAGGAACTGAAGCGGCAAACCGCGCACTTGGTCCTGCCGCCCGGATTGCTCGAAGAACTGGGACCGGCCGCCAATTCGGGCCGCGCCATGCTGCTCTACGGTCCGCCCGGCAGCGGCAAGACGTCGATCGCGGAATCCATCGGCGAATGCTTCAAGGGCATGATCTATGTGCCCTACGCGGTGGAAATCGACGGTCAGATCATCACCCTCTTCGACCCGACGCTGCACGAAACCGTCGGCCGCGACGCCCATGACAACGGCTCGCTGCTGATGGAGGCCACCGACGCGCGCTGGGTCCCCTGCCGGCGTCCGGTGGTGCTGGCCGGCGGCGAGTTGAGCCTCGACATGCTGGATCTGCGCTACAGCCCCGAAGCCGGCATCTACGACGCGCCGCTGCAGGTCAAGGCGATGAACGGCATCTTCGTCATGGACGACTTCGGCCGCCAATTGGTGCAGCCGCGCGACCTGTTGAATCGCTGGATCGTGCCGCTGGAAAAGCGATTCGACTTCCTGCACCTCAACACCGGCAAGAAGTTCCTGCTGCCCTTCGACGTGCTGGTCGTCTTCTCCACCAACCTGGCGCCCGAAGACTTGATGGACGACGCCTTCCTGCGGCGCATTCCCTACAAGGTCCTGGTGGGCGTGCCGACCGTGAACGACTATGTGGAGATTTTCCGCCGCGTCTGCGCCGCCTCCGAACTGCGCGTTCCGTCCGGGATGATGGAAGAATTGGTGCGCGACTTTTACGGCAAGCAAAAAGAGCCGCTGGCGAGCTATCATCCCAAGTTCCTCATCGACCGGGTGATCGACAGTTGCCGCTATGCCGGTACCGCCCCCCACATTGACCGCCAGCGCCTGCAGGCGGCGTGGCGCAACCTGTTCGTCGAGAAGGGCAGGCACAAGAGCGTCTAGGCGGGCGCTGCCCGCGCTTGCCGCCGCCTTGGCGCTGACATTGGCCAGCGCCCCCGCCGCCGGCGAGCTTCGCCTCCTGATCGACGGCAGCCCGGCGGTTGCCTTTAGCGGCGAATGCCGGCTCATCGACGCCGCCGGCGCCGAAGGTGTCGCGCGCTTTAGCGGAATTGCCCCCGAAACCTATCGCCTGCACGGGGTGGCGGCATCCTGTTCGCTGCACATGACCGACCTGCGTGGCCGCGTGAGCGGGGTGTTGCTCGACAGCGGCGAGGCCGTGGCGGAGGGGAAAGTCGGCGTGCCCTTCCACCGCATCACGCTGCGGAGCGCCGGGCCTTGGGGCGGCGCGGCGGCGACCACCGCCTACCCGAGGCTGGCCCCGCGCAAGCTCGCCAAGCCGCGAAACTAATTTAGGCGGCGGCCGGTGTCGCGGGAAAAGACGTGGACGTGTTCCGGAGCGACGCCGAGCGACAGGCGCTGGCCCTCCGCCACCGCCGTCCCGCCGGGAAGGCGGAAGGTGAAGCCATCGCCGCCCATGTGGCCGTGCACGACCGTATCGGCGCCCAGCGCCTCCACCAGTTCCACCTCGAACTCGATGGCGCCGCCCTTTTCGGCAACTTCCAAATGCTCGGGGCGCACGCCGACCACCACGTCGCCCGCCGCGACGGGCGTCGAGGCGTGCAGGCGCGCGCCGCCCGCCAGCACCAGGAGCCGGCCGCCCGGCTCGGCGCGCCCTGGCAGCAGGTTCATCGCCGGCGAGCCGATAAAACCGGCGACGAAGGTGGTCGCCGGACGGCTGTAAATGTCCATGGGCGCGCCGATCTGCTCGACGCGGCCGGCGTTCATCACGATCAGGCGGTCGGCGAGGGTCATCGCCTCGACCTGATCGTGGGTGACGTAAATGCTGGTGATGCGCAACGCGTGATGCAGGCGCCGGATCTCGATGCGCATTTGCACGCGCAATTTCGCGTCCAGATTCGACAGCGGTTCGTCGAAAAGAAACACCTGCGGCTCGCGCACGATGGCGCGGCCCATGGCGACGCGCTGACGCTGGCCGCCGGAAAGCTGGCGGGGCTTGCGCTGGAGCGGTTCCGCCAGGTTGAGGATCGCCGCCGCCTTGCGCACGCGCTGGTCGATTTCCGGCTTCGCCATGCCGCGCACGCGCAAGCCGTAGGCCATGTTGTCGTAGACGCTCATGTGCGGGTAGAGCGCGTAGTTCTGGAACACCATGGCGATGTTGCGGTCCTTGGGTTCCACGTCGTTGACCAACCGCCCGCCGATCTCGATGCGGCCGCCGCTCAGCGTCTCCAACCCCGCCACCATGCGCAGCAGCGTCGACTTGCCGCAGCCCGAGGGCCCAAGAATGACGATGAACTCGCCGTCGGCGATCCGGCAATCGACGCCGTAAATCACCGCCGTCGAGGCGAACGACTTGCTGACACCGGCGATGTTGACTTCGGCCATGAAGCGGGCGTCCTATTTTTCGGTCTCGACCAGGCCCTTGACGAACCAGTGCTGCATCACGACGACCACGGTGACCGGCGGCACCATGGCCAGCATGGTGGTCGCCATGACGACGTCCCACTCGGTCAGCGCGTCGGTCACGGTGATCATCTTCTTGATGCCGATGACGATGGTCTGCATGTCGCCGGCGGTGGTGATCAGCAACGGCCACAGATACTGATTCCAGCCGTAAATGAACAAGATGACGCAAAGCGCCGCGACGTTGGTGCGCGAGAGGGGCACCACGGTATCCCAGAAGAAGCGCAAGGGGCCGGCGCCGTCGATCTTAGCCGCCTCGACCAGTTCGTCGGGAATGGTCATGAAGAATTGGCGGAACAGCAGCGTGGCCGTGGCCGAGGCGATGAGCGGGATCGTCAGGCCGGCGAAACTGTCGAGCATGCCGAGGTCCGACACCACCTTGTAGGTGGGGAAAATGCGCACCTCGACCGGCAGCATCAGGGTCATGAAGATCAGCCAGAACGCCGTCATCCGCAGCGGAAAGCGGAAATAGACCACGGCATAAGCGGAAACGATCGAGATAAGGATTTTCCCGCCGGCGATAATCAGCGCCATGATCATGCTGTTCAGCATCATGACGCCGACCGGCGTGCGGGTGGAGCGCGTCGAGCCGACGAACAGCGTCTTGTTATAGTTCTCGATGAAATGCGACCCGACCGTCAACGGCATCTGGCCATTGGCGATGACGCCGGCTTCGTGGGTCGAGGCGACGAAGGTCAGATAGACGGGGAAGGCCACGGTGGCGATGCCGAGCCACAGGATCAGGTGCGCGACAAGGTTCGAGAAGGAGCGGCTCTCGACCATCAGTAATGGACCTTGCGCTCGACGTACTTGAACTGGATCGCGGTCAGCCCGACGACGATGAACATGAGGACCACCGACTGCGCCGCCGAAAGGCCGAGATTGGAGCCGGCGCGGCCGTCGTCATAAACCTTGTAGACCAGCGTCGAGGTGGCCTTCGCCGGTCCGCCGCCGGTCATCGCGTCGATGATGCCGAAGGTGTCGAAGAAGACGTAGACGACATTGACGACGAGGAGAAAGAACGCCGTCGGCGAGAGCAGCGGGAAAATGATGGTCCAGAAGCGCCGCGCGGGCGAGGCCCCGTCGATCGCCGCGGCCTCGATCACCGAACGCGGGATCGCTTGCAGGCCGGCGAGAAAGAAGAGGAAATTGTAGCTGATCTGCTTCCAGGTCGCGGCCATGATCACGAGAAGCATGGCGTGCGTGCCGTTGAGCAGCGGGTTCCAATCGACGCCCTGGCGCTTGATGATCTGCGCCACCACGCCAAGGGATGGCTGGAACATAAACAGCCACAGCACGCCGGCGACCGCGGGGGCCACGGCGTAGGGCCAGATCATCAGCGTCTTGTAGGCGTTGGCGCCGCGCATCTGGCGGTCGGCCATCACCGCGAACAGGAGCGCGAGGCTGAGCGACAGCGACGCCACGGCGGTGCTGAACACCACCGTGACCCCCACGGCCAGCCAGTAATCAGGGTCCTGGAACAAATGCGCGAAATTCTCGAACCCGACGAAGTCGGAGCGCAGGCCGAACGCGTCCTCGAGCAGGAACGACTGGCGGACCGCCTGGCTGGCGGGCCAGTAGAAGAACACCAAGACGACGAACATCTGCGGCGCCAGCAGAATATACGGCAGCACTTTGTTGCTGTAGACGGCGCGTTTTTCCATTGGTGCTTACCGGGAGCGCTTCCTGGGTGCCGCAGCCGGGGTGATTCCCGAGCCGTCCGCGCTAGTGTTGTGGATCCAACGCTCGATTCCCAATCAACGCATTGGAACCACGACACATCGTATTGGTTTTGCTAGTGTTCCGGCCTGACGGTTCGGGAACGAACCGTCAGAGTCGTAACACTAGCGCGCGGACGGCCCAGGACCCGTTCATGGCGTCAATTCACGACGGTGCGTTCGAACTGGCGCAGCATGGCGTTGCCGCGGCTGACCGCCGCGTCGAGCGCGTCCTTCGGGCTCTTGGTGCCGGCGAAGGCCGCCTCCAGTTCCTCGGCCCAAACGTCGCGGATCTGCACCAGGTTGCCCAGCCGCAGGCCGCGCGAGTTATCGGTCGGCGCCTTGCCGGCCATCTGGATCAAGGGCACCTCGCGACCGGGGTTCTGCTCATAGAATCCGTCGGCCTTGGTCTTGGCGTAGGCGGCCTTGGTGATCGGCAGATAGCCGCTTTCCTTGTGCAGCCACACTTGGCGGTCGGTTTCCGACAGGAAGGTGAAGAACTTGGCGATGCCCTTGTATTCTTCCGCCTTCTTGCCGCCCATCACCCACAGGCTGGCGCCGCCGATGATGCTGTTCTGGGGCGCGCCGGCGACATCCGCATAATAAGGCAGCGGGGCCATGCCGAACTCGAACTTGGCGTTGGCCTTGACGTTGCCGTAGAACGCCGACGAGGTCATGAAGATCGGGCATTCGCCGCTGGTGAAGCGGCCCTCGCCGTTGTTCGTGCGGCCGCTGTAGTCGTAGGTCTTGTCCTTCTGCAAGGCGACCAGATCGGTGAGCAGGCGGACATGGAGCGGGCTGTTGACCTTGATCTCGGTATCGAAGCCGTCCATGCCATTGGCCTTGGTGGAGATCGGCACGTTGTGCCAGGCGCTGAACTGCTCAAGCAGGATCCACGTCGTCCACGCGTTCGACACGCCGCAGGTCGCGTAGCCGGCGGCCTTCAACTTCTTCGCGTTGTCGAACACCTCCGGCCAGGTCTTCGGCGGCTTGTTCGGGTCGAGGCCGGCCTTTTTGAATGCGTCCTTGTTGTACCACATGATGGCGGTCGAGCTATTGAACGGCATCGACAGCATTTCGCCCTTCGTGGTCGAGTAGTAGCCGGTGATGGTCGGCAAGTACGAATTGGGATCGAAGGCCTCGCCCGCCTCCTTCATCATCAGATGGACCGGCTTCACCGCGCCCTTGGCGGCCATCATGGTCGCCGTGCCGACCTCGAACACCTGGAGAATGTGCGGCGCGTTGCCGGCGCGGAACGCGGCGATGCCGGCGTTCAACGTGTCGGGATAGCTGCCCTTGTAGTTGGGAACGACCTTGTACTGGGTTTGGGACTTGTTGAAGTCCTCGGACACGCGAACGACGACGTCGTTGTTGGCGCCGGTGAGCGCGTGCCACCAGTGGATCTCGATCGCCTGTTGGGCATGCGTCGCCATACCGCCCGCCAGCAGCATGGCGCCGGCGGCAAGAATTGGCGTCAAGGAACGGTAGTTCATGTAGCCTCCCATTGGGTTTGCGTTTCTCCGCCGCGGCCCTTGACGAGGGCGGCACGGGACTGTTGTTTCCTTGCTATTATCCCTGGCAAATTGACGGAGAGCAATCGCTCTCCGCGCCATTCTGTTACATTGACACCATACTGACCCCGACCGGCCGAGGAAAACCCCGTTGAAACGGAAGTGGCGGCGACTTTATGGCGTGGCGATGGGCATGGCCGGCCTGGGGGCGGCCGTGGCCCTGGCGCTGATCGCTTTCGAGGACAATCTGGTGTTTTTCTATAGTCCCAGCGACGTGGTGCAAAAGAAAATCGTGCCCGGCCAGAGGGTGCGCCTGGGCGGCTTGGTGGAGGCCCAAAGCGTGCGCCGCGTGGGCGATGGTCTGACGGTGGAGTTCCGCGTTACCGACACCCGCAACGTCATCCCCGTGACGTTCCGGGGCGTGTTGCCGGACCTGTTCCGCGAGGGCCAAGGTGTGGTGGCGGAAGGACAATTGCGCGGCGACGGAGTGTTCGAGGCGCGCGACGTGCTGGCCAAGCACGATGAAAACTACATGCCGCCGGAGGTGGCGGACGCCATCAAGCGCGCCGGGCACTGGCAGCCCGGCGATCCGGCCGCCGCCGCAACCGGCGCAACAGCCGGCGACAAGCCCGGCGCCCCAACCGGCGCCAAAGCCGGTGATAAGCCCAATGCAAAAGCGGGAGTCACTCGATGATCGCCGAAATCGGCCATTACGCGCTGGTGCTGGCGTTTGCCTGCTCGCTGGCGCAAGGGTCCCTGCCCATGCTCGGCGCCCGCAATGGCGAGGCAGCGTGGATGGCCCTCGCCCGCCCGGCGGCGCTGGCCCAGCTGGCCTTCGTCGCCCTGGCCTTCGGGGCGCTGGTGCATGTATTCGTGAATTCGGACTTCTCGGTCGAGTTGGTGTGGCGGAATTCCCACTCGGCGAAGCCGCTGCTCTACAAGATCAGCGGCGTGTGGGGGAACCACGAAGGCTCGATGGTGCTGTGGGTGCTGATCCTGGCGCTGTACGGATCGGCGGTGGCGAGCTTTGGCGGCAATTTGCCGGCGACGCTCCAGGCGCGGGTGCTGGCGGTGCAGGCGTGGATCGCCGCCGGTTTTCTGCTTTTCATCCTGTTCACCTCGAACCCGTTCACCCGCCTCGACCCGCCGCCGCTGGACGGGCGCGACCTTAACCCGCTGCTGCAGGACCCCGGCCTCGCCTTCCACCCGCCGTTCCTTTATCTCGGCTATGTCGGCTTTTCGCTGGTGTTTTCATTCGCCATCGCGGCGCTGATCGAGGGCCGCGTGGATCCGGCCTGGGCGCGCTGGGTGCGGCCGTGGACGCTGGCGGCATGGTGCGCGCTGACCATCGGCATCGCGCTCGGAAGCTGGTGGGCCTATTACGAACTGGGCTGGGGCGGCTGGTGGTTCTGGGACCCGGTGGAAAACGCCTCCTTCATGCCCTGGCTGCTGGGCACGGCGCTCTTGCATTCGGCGACGGTGGTGGAAAAGCGCGACGCGCTGAAAAGCTGGACCATCCTGCTCGCCATCCTCACCTTCGCGCTCAGCCTGATCGGAACCTTCCTGGTACGCTCGGGCGTGCTGACCTCGGTGCATGCCTTCGCCACCGACCCCGAGCGCGGCCTGTTCATCCTCGGGCTGCTGATCGTCGCCATCGGCGGCGCCTTGATCCTTTACGCGGTCAAGGCGCCAGGCCTGAAGCAGGGCGGCTTGTTCGCGCCGATCTCGCGCGAAGGGGCGCTGGTGTTGAACAATCTGCTGCTGTCGTCGGCGGCGGCGGCCGTATTCATCGGCACGCTTTACCCGCTGCTGCTCGACGCGGTAGGCGGCGGCAAGGTGTCGGTGGGGCCGGCGTTTTTCAACAGCACGTTCGTGCCGTTGATGGCGCCGTTGGTGTTGGCCATGGCCGCGGGGCCGCTGATGGCCTGGAAGCGCGGCGACCTGGCGGGGGTGCTGGCGCGGCTCAAGTTCGCCGCCGGCCTTAGCGCGCTCGCGGCGATCGCCGCCGCTTATGTCGATGGCGGGTCTTCCGTGTTCGCGCCACTCGGCATCGGTCTGGCGGCGTGGTTGCTGCTGGGCACGCTGGTGGAGCTGGGCGACAAGGTGCAGGCCTTCCGCGTTCCCTGGCGCGAGAGCTGGCGGCGCGCCCGCCTCATGCCGCGTTCCGCCTATGGCATGACCATCGCGCACGCGGGTTTCGCGTTTCTCATCGCCGGCGTTACCGGCGCCGCGGTGGGCAAGATGGAGAGCATCCAGATCCAGCGCCTGGGTGAAACCGTGACGCTGGCCGGCTACGCCTACACGCTGGAAAGCGTGCGCGCGGCCGAAGGCCCGAATTACCAGGCCGAGGCGGCGGTCATCACCGCGCGCGTCGATGGACGCGTTATCGCGCGGCTCACGCCGGAGAAGCGTTTCTACCCGGTGACGCGCCAGCCGACGACGGAGGCCGCCATCCATACCCTTTGGTACGCCGATCTCTACGCCGTGCTGGGCGACGGCGACGGCAAGGGCGGCTGGACCACGCGCTATTATTACGAGCCGCTGGTGCCGTGGATCTGGCTTGGCGCCATGATCGCCGCCTTGGGCGGCCTGGTGTCGCTCAGCGACCGGCGGTTCAGGCTTGGCATGCCTTCCCGGCGCGCGAAGCCGGCCAGATCGACCGCCTGATCGACCCCGCCATGCGCTGGCCCCATGCCTTGCCGCTGGCCGTGTTCGCGGCGGTGGCGGCGGTGTTCGTGGTCGGCCTTGGGCTCGAGCCGCGAAAGGTGCCGTCGGCGCTGATCGACAAGCCGGTGCCCGAGTTCACGCTGCCGCCGCTGATCGGCGATCGGGGCCTGAGCCACACCGACCTCAAGGGCGAGGTGGCGCTGGTCAATGTGTTCGCGTCCTGGTGCGTGCCTTGCCGGCAGGAGCACCCGCTGCTCGCCGACCTGGCCGACAAGCGCAAGATCGTCGTTCACGGCATCAACTACAAGGACGCGCCGGACCAGGCGCGCGCCTGGCTCAACCAACTCGGCAACCCCTATAACCGCATCGGCGCCGACCGCAACGGGCGCTCCAGCATCGACTGGGGCGTCTACGGCGTGCCCGAAACATTCGTCATCGATCGCGCTGGGCGCATCCGCTACAAGCACATCGGGCCGCTGACCCCCGAGGCGGTGGAGGAGACCTTGATGCCCCTGCTGGAAAAGCTGCGGCGATGAAAATATGGCCGCTGGCTTTCGCGCTGACCGGCATCGCCTTCGCCGCCGTGGCGGTGGAGCCGGGCGAGCGCCTTGCCAATCCGGCGCTCGAAGCGCGCGCCCGCGCCATCAGCGCCGACCTGCGCTGCCTGGTGTGCCAGAACCAGTCGATCGACGATTCGAACGCCGAACTGGCCGCCGATTTGCGCCGCCTGGTGCGCGAGCGCCTGCAAGCCGGGGACACGGACGCCGGCGTCAAGGCGTTCCTGGTGGCCCGCTACGGCGATTTCATCCTGCTCACCCCGCCGTTCAAGCCCGCGACCTACGCGCTGTGGCTTGGGCCCCTGGCGGTGGCGGTGCTGGCGGCGTTCGGCGTCTGGCGTTTCTACAGCCGGGCGCGGCCGGCGGGCGGTCCCGATGACCCGGGGGGGCCGAAGCCGCTCGACGCCGAAGAGCGGCGGCGGTTGCAACGCCTGCTCAAGGAAGACAGCGCGCCGTGACGCTGTGGCTGGTCATGGCTGGAATGACGCTGGCGACGCTCGCGGCGCTTTTGTGGCCATTGCTGCAACCGCCGGCGGCGGGGGGGCCAGCGCGGGCATCCGATCGGGCCATCTACCGCGACCAGTTGATCGAACTGGAGCGCGACGTGGAGCGCGGGCTGGTGACGGCGGAACAGGCGGCTGGCATGCGCCTCGAGATCGAGCGCCGCCTGCTGGCGGCGGCGGGACCGGGCCACGCCCCGGCGGCATCGGCGCCGTCGTCGCGGGTATGGATATCGGCCATGGCGCTGGCGGTATTGCTGCCGCTTGGCGCGGGCTCGCTCTATCTGTCGCTCGGAGCGCCCAAAATGCCGGGGCGCCCGATCGCGGAGCGCCCGGAGCGGGCGGAGGCGATTTCCCGCACGCACGAGATCAACGCCATGGTGACGCGGCTCGAACAGCGCCTGGGCGACCAGCCGAACGATGGCGAAGGCTGGGCGATGCTCGGGCGCTCCTACATGTTCTTGGAACGCTACACCGACGCGGCCAACGCCTTCCGCCGCGCGCTGGGACTGGGCGGGGCCACGGCGCCCATGGCCGACATCAACGCCGCTTTTGGCGAGGCGTTGATGATGGCCGCCGGCGGCGAGGTGACGGCGCTGGCGCGTCAGGCCTTCGAGGCGGCGCTGCGGCTCGATCCTGAGGACGCGCGCGCGCGCTTCTATTTGGCGCTGGCGAGCGAGCAGGCGGGCGACGTGCGGCGCGCGCTCGACGACTATGTCGCCTTGGCCCGGCGGGCGCCGCCCGACGCGACGTGGCTGGGGGCGGTGCGCGAGCGCATCGATGATGCCGCCCGCAAGCTTGGCGTCGACGCGGCGGCGTTGCTGCCGGCGACGCCGTCGCCCGCGCCCTCGTCCTCGCCTTCGCCCTCGCCGCGCATGGAGGCGCTGGCCGGCATGACGCCGGCCGAGCGCGAGAACTTCATGCGCGAGCGCGTGGCCGCGCTGGCCGAGCGCCTGACGCGCGAGCCCGAGGACGCCGAGGGCTGGCGCATGCTCGGGCGCTCCTACGCGGTGATGGGCCGGCACGGCGATTCGCGCGCCGCCTATGGCGAGGCGTTGAAGCGCAAGCCCGACGACGTGGAACTCTTGGCCGGATTCGCCGAGAGCGCGGTGAACGCGGCCGGCGGCAACATCGCGCCGGCGGAAGCGGTGGCCGCGTTCCGGCGGCTGCTGGCCCTTCTGCCCCCCGGCTCGCCGGAGTTCGCCCAAGCCGAAGCGCGGCTCAAGGCGCTTACTGGCGGCAAATAGCGCCGCCGCCGACGCCGGCTGGTTCATGGAGCGGCGAGGACAAATGGCATTCCCTTGCCTGCAGCCGTTGCACGTTCATAGATGAGCGCCGCGCTGGCGGCGTCCTGAAGCGCCGTGCCGGTCGAATCAAAGACGATGACCTCGTCATCGCGCGTTCGCCCAGGCTTGGCGCCAATGATGATGTCGCCCAAATCGGCGTAAACACCGGCGGCGGTCATGGCGCCCGCTTTGACCGCCTGGTGCAAGTCACCCATTGCCAGGCATTGCTCCAGCGCGTCGACAACGACCTTCGCGCGCGCCATCAGGCCAGGGGCGATCTCACTCTTGTCGTGGTTGTCCGCGCCGACGGCGGCGATGAACGCGCCGGGCGCCACATCGGTTTCGCTTAAGATCGGTGCGCGCGCGGTGGTGCAGGTGACGATCACATCGCTCTTTCTTGCCGCTTGCCGCGCGTCGGCGACCGCCTCGATTGGAAAGCCGAGCGTCTGGCTCATCTCGGCTGCGAATCGCGTGGCTTTTTCGGCCGCGATGTCCGCGGCATAACCGTGGCGAAATTTGACCACGTCAGCCAGCGCCGCGGCTTGAGCGCGCGCTTGGCCGCCGCAACCGCACACGCCCAGCACGCTTGCGTCCTTGCGGGCCAAGTGATGGGCGGCAAGCGCGCTGGCGGCGGCCGTGCGCATGATCGTCACTTCGATCGAATCCATGATCGCGAGCACCGATCCGTCCACGGCGTCGCATAGCAGAATGGCTCCCTGGATGGTGGGAAGGCCGGATCGCTCCGGGTTGCCGGGAAAGTTGCCGTTGACTTTCACGGCGGCATAAGGCCGCCGCGATTCAAACGAAGCGCCCTTGGCGTGAAATCCGCCGCCCTTGGCCGGTATGTGCAAGGGCGGCGGCGAAACCGCCCGGCCTTCCTTGTTGGCGCGGAACGCCTGGGTCACGGCGTCGAAATAATCGCGCGGAGTCATCAGCGCGCGAATGTCGCCCTGCGCAAGCAGCAAGGTTGATCGGGTCAAGGGGCGGCTCGCCGCAACGCCAGTCGAATTCGCTTCAGAAGATACGGCCACTTTCGCCATGCGCGCGCTCCTCCCGACGGGGATGGAGCGGGACTTGGACGAATGCCGTCTGACCGGGCGCCCGCATTGGCCCGGAGCATTTCAGTATCAGAAAGTTGCTCCACGAGCAATGCGACGGCGCGGTGAAGGCCGCTGGCGGCGGCAGCGCGCCGGCCACCCGCATCGCCGGAACTAGCCGCCGGGAGCGATTGGCGCAATACCTTGTCGCCCATGGCCAAACTCGGTTGCTAGCAAGTCGTACACCACGCGAATACGCCGGCCGGTGTGCAGTTCACGATGGGCGGTGAGCCAGAATGGCACCATGATCGGCGCCATGGTCGGCAGCGCCTTCCGCACCAGTGGTTCACTGTCGCCGACATCCTCCGTGATGACGATGATACCCAGTCCCTGTTTGACCATTTCCCAACGCACCAACTCGCTCTCCGACATCAGCTTGAAATTGCGCTGCGTTAGCTTGAATCCTAGTGTCCCGATTCTGAAGTTCCTATTCAACTTTCGTGTGAACGGCAAGGGTGCGCCGGCAGAAGCGCTCGACGGAGGCCAGGATATAGTCGGCGCTCTTGACCCAGCGGAAGGGTTTTGGGTCGGCGTTGCGAGCCTCGATATAGGTCTCGATCGCTGCTTCGAGTTCGGCCGTGGAACGATGAGCGCCGCGTTTGATCTGCTTTTCGGACAGGAGCGCGAAGAACCGCTCGACCTGGTTGATCCACGACGACGATGTCGGCGTGAAGTGCCTGTGCCAGCGCGACCGCTTGGTGAACCAGTCGCGGATGAGCTTGGTCTTGTGGCTCGATGCGTTGTCGATGACGATGTGGATGTCGAGACGGCAGGAACGTTACGCTCGATCACATCCAGGAACTTGCGGAACTCGGCAGCCCGATGACGGCGCATGCATTTGCCGATGATGGTGCCGGCCTCGATGTCGAGCGCGGCGAACAGCGTGGTGGTGCCGTGACGCTTGTAGTCGTGGGTGCGCCGCTCGACCTGGCCGGGGCGCATCGGCAACATCGGCTGCGTGCGGTCCAGGGCCTGGATCTGGCTTTTCTCGTCAACGCACAATACCAGCGCGCGCTCCGGCGGATTGAGATAGAGCCCGACGATGTCGCGCACTTTCTCGACGTACAACGGATCGGTGGACAGCTTGAATGTCTCGACACGGTGCGGCTGGAGGCCGAACGCGCCCCAGATGCGGTGCACACTGGTCGTGGAGATGCCCGAGGCCTTGGCCATCGTCCGGCGGCTCCAGTGGGTTGCGTCCTTCGGCGTCGTCTCCAGGGTCTTCGTCACGACCTCGGCGATCTTGTCGTCGCCGATCCTGCGCGGGGCGCCGGGACGCGGC
>CAZIVY010000475.1:0-2242 GCA_964542505.1 uncultured Rhodospirillaceae bacterium | reverse complement strand
TCGACGGTGAAATCGTGCAGCAGCCGCAACAACTGGTCGATCAGGTAGCTGTTGGATTGCATCGTCACCAGGGCCGAGGTCCCTTCCTCGAAGCGCTTGCGCACGCAGTCGCGCCCCTGGCTCAACGCATCCTTGAACAGCAACAGCGCCCCGGCGCGCAAGCCCGCCGCGCCCGAATCCTTCAGCTCCGCCAAGCAAAGGCTCAACGCCTTGCGGTCGATGATCTCGCGCCGATTAGGAATCTGGTCCAATGGCCGCCCGCCCTTTACCCGATCGCACAAATCCGTTCCACGGGCATCGAATTGTGCGATCGGGTACAAGCCCATGAATCGGTACCGACTTTCGTAGGTGACCGGTCATCGTTCGTGACTCCGTCATTTGCGAAAGTCGGTACTAGGTGACGTGGGTTCCAACTTCATAAATCTAGTGGATTGGCGCTAACGAATGATTCCCGATCGATGCCTCCCCACCCCCTGTCATGGCCGGGCGAAGACCCGGTCATCCAAAGCCACGGCACGGTTTCTGGATGCGCGGGTCACCCCCGGATCACAGTCCGGGGGCGCGCATGACAGGTTGAGGGTATCATCTGTTTGAGTCGCACCACTAGCGCCTTTCCCGCCGGTAAGCGAACGGCCGGCGGGTCGGGAATCCGTTACTTCGGCGCCAGGCGAATGGCGCCGTCGAGGCGGATGGTTTCGCCGTTGAGCATGACGTTCGTGCAGATATGCAGCGCCAGGCGCGCGAATTCCACCGGCTCGCCCAGGCGCTTGGGAAACGGCACCGATTCCGCCAGCGACTTTTTCGCCGGCTCCGGCAGGCCATGCAGCATGGGGGTGGAGAATAATCCCGGGGCGATGGTGCAGACGCGGATGCCGAAGGGGGCGAATTCGCGCGCCAGCGGCAGCGTCATGCCGTGCACACCGGCCTTGGAGGCGGCATAAGCGGGCTGGCCGATCTGGCCATCGAAGGCGGCGACCGAGGCGGTGTTGACGATGACGCCGCGTTCGCCCTCCGCCAGCGGCTCCAGCTTCTGCATCCGCGCCGCGCACAGGCGGATGAGGTTGAAGGTGCCCACCAGGTTGATCTGCACCACCTTGTTGAAGGCTTCTAAGGCCAGCGGGCCGTCGCGGCCCACGGCCTTGGCCGGCGTACCCACGCCGGCGCAATTGACCAGGACGCGGGCCTCGCCTTGCTTGGCCGCGGCCTGCGCCACCGCCGCCTCGGCGCTGGCGGCGCTGGTCACGTCGCATTCGACGGCGATGGCGCCGATCTCCCGCGCCGCCGCTTCCGCCGCCTTCAGGTTGAGATCCAACAGCGCCACGCGGGCGCCCGCCGCCGCCAATTCGCGCCCCGTCGCCAAACCGAGACCCGACGCGCCGCCGGTGACCACCGCGGCAACCCCTTTGAGTTCCATCAATACCTCCCCGTCTTTCGCCTCCCATGATTTAGCAAAACCGCGCTTTCGAAGCGAACCATCCTTGCGCCGCCCATTGCCGGCGGCGCCCTTCGCTCTCATATTCCGCCCATGAGCGACGTCGAACCGCCACCCGTCGAGGGCCGCCCCGGCTTGACGAAACAGTTGACGGTTTTCGACCCCGCCAGGCTTGCGGCCGACAGCCACTCGGTCGCGCGCGGTTTCTGGGGCAAGTTGCGCCGCGTATTGGCCCATATCCCCTTCGCCGAGGACCTGGTGGCGGCGCGCTATTGCGCCCTCGATCCGGCGACGCCGGCCTATGTCAAAGCGGTTCTGATGGCGGCCCTGGCCTATTTCATCATGCCGGCGGACGTCATTCCCGACTTCATCGCCGGTTTCGGTTTCACCGACGACGCCGCCGTCATGCTGGCGGCGATCAAGGCGGTGAGCGATCACCTGACACCTGACCATCGCGCCAAGGCTAGGCGCTGGCTGGACCGCGAGGGCGATGGGGACGCTTCCTAGTCGACGACGGCCGGCGCGCTTATTTTGCCGAGCCTGTGCTCGCGGTGCGCGATGTAAAGCGATGACGCAATGATGACGCCGGCCCCGATCCACATCCACCGGTCGGGCACCTCGCCGAAAATCAGATAGCCGAACGCCGCCGAATAAAGCAGGCGCAAATAATCCAGCGGCCCGATGGCGGTGGCGTCGGTGAGCGTGTAGGCGCGGATCATGGCGCTTTGCGCCGTCGCCCCCACCGCCCCCACACCCATGAGCAGCAGCAATTCGGCGCCGCTTGGCGGCACCCAGACCAGCCAGGCGGGG
>CAZIVY010000474.1:0-7106 GCA_964542505.1 uncultured Rhodospirillaceae bacterium | reverse complement strand
CTATGTGGTGCCGCAGTGGCATGTAAGCGTCGATCGCATCGCCTATTGGGACAAGTTCGGGCGCCCGGCGAAGAACCCGAAATACGGCGTCGACGTGTTCTCGTGGTGGGTGGACGCGAGCAAACCGCCGCCGCCGCGCGGTTAGGGCACGACGCCGGCTCAGACCAAATCGTCGAGGGCGACGTCGAGGGCGCGGGCCAGCTTGCGCCGGGTGGCCAGCGTACCCTGGCGGGCGCCGGTTTCGACCTGCGAGAGATACGCGGCGCTGAGTTTCGCCCGCGCGGCGAGCTCCTTGACGCTTAGCCCGCGCAACTCGCGAAATACGCGCACCGGATTTTCGCCGGCCAGCAAGCGCTCGGCGAATACACCCGGTACCATTTCATCCTCGCCGCGAGCGAGGCGCTGCTTGGCCGAGCGATAGGCGGCGCGGTCGGTGGCGTCCTCGGCCGCCGCGACAATGTTCATCTCAGCCTCCCCAATGGTACGCGCGCAGTCTAGGGCGCTTGCCGGGCCGCCCAAATTGGGGTCAGGCGTCGGACAGGGCAGCGATGTCAGGTTAACGCCGGTTGGAGCGGTGGCGCGATAAAAAACGTCATCCCGGACGGCGCGCAGCGTCGATCCGGGACCCAGACGGGTGTCCGCGGCCAGCACTGTCCTGGGTCCCGGGTCGCACTCGCTCCGCTCGCGCGCCCGGGATGACATTCGGGGGTGCGGCCCCCGCGGGCGGCTATGCTGCCAGGGAGATTGTCAGCGCCGCCGCCCTGTGCGAGTCTCCGCCGCGATGATCAGCCGCCTTGCCGTCGCCAGTTTTCTGGCTCTAACCGCCGCGTTGCCGGCGGTGGCGGGCCTGTCGGCGGAGACGCCGCGCCACGGCCTGTCCACTTTCGGCGAGCTCAAATACCCGCCCGGCTTCACGCACTTCGCCTATGTCAACCCGGAGGCGCCGAAGGGCGGCGAGGCGCGCGGCTGGGCGCTGGAGACCTACGACAACCTCAACCCCCTCATCCTCAAGGGCATCGCGGCGGCGGAACTGGGCCTGACCTTCGAAACGTTGATGACGCCGGCGCGCGACGAGCCCGATTCGCTTTATGGCCTGATCGCGCAAACGGTGGAAATCGGGCCCGGACGCGCCTGGGCCGCCTTCAACATCGACGCCCGCGCGCGCTGGCACGACGGCAGCCCGATCACCGCCGAGGACGTGGTTTTCACCTTCAACGCCATGCTCAACGAGGGCCACCCGCAATACCGCATCCTCTACCGCGACGTCGAGGGGGTCGAAGTCGCATCGCCGGGCCGCGCGGTCTTCCGCTTCAAGGCGGGCGACAGCCGGCGCGACCTGCCGTTGCTGGTGGCGCAGATGACGGTGATGTCGAAGGCGTGGTTCAAGGGGCGCGACTTCGCCGCCACCGTGCTCGATCCGCCGCTGGCCAGCGGTCCCTACCGCATCGACAGGGTGGACCCGGGCCGCGCCATCGTCTACCGCCGGGTCGCCGACTACTGGGGCAAGGACCTGGCGGTCAACGCCGGACGCTTCAATTTCGACCGCGTGCGCTTCGACTATTACCGCGACCGCGACATCGCGCTCGAGGCCTTCTTCGCCGGCGAATATGACTGGCGGGAGGAATTCACGGCGCGCAATTGGTCGACGCTCTACGAAGACCGCCCGGCGATGAAGAACAACCAGGTCAAGCGCGAGGTGCTGGCCGACGAAACGCCGTCGGGGGTGCAGGCGTTCTTCCTCAACACGCGGCGCGAGAAGTTCAAGGACCGGCGGGTGCGCCAGGCGCTCAACCTGGCGATGGACTTCGAGTGGATGAACCGGACGCTGTTCTACGGCCTTTATTCGCGCACGCGCTCGATGTTCGAGAATTCGGACCTGGCCGCCACCGGCCTGCCAAGCCCGGCGGAGCTCATGCTGTTGAACCCCTATCGCGCGCAATTGCCGCCCGAGGTCTTCACCGCCGAGTACCAATCGGCGCGCACCGACGCCAAGTCCGGACAGGACGGCAGCCGCGACAATCTGCGCGCGGCGGCGCGGTTGTTGACCGAGGCGGGATGGACGATCAAGGACAAGGTGCTGGTCGATCAACGCACCGGCGAGCCGTTCGAAATCGAGTTCTTGAATTACGAGGGCACATTCCAGCGGGTGGTGAACCCCTATATCCGCAGCCTGGAAAGGCTGGGAATCCAGGCGAGCATCCGGGTGGTGGACGTGACCGCGTTCGAAAACCGGCGGCGCGGCTTCGACTACGACGTGGTCATCGGGCGCTTCAGCCAGCCGCTGACGCCGGGCGTGGAGCAGCGCAATTATTGGGGTTCGGTCAACGCCGATATCGTGGGCGGGTTGAACTATTCCGGCATCAAGGAGCCGGTGGTGGACGCGCTGGTGGAACGCATCGTCGCCGCCACCGACCGCGCCAGCCTTACCGCCGCGACGCGGGCGCTGGACCGGGTGCTGATGTGGAACACCTACACCGTCCCCCAGTGGTATTCGGGCAAGCACCGCCTTGCCTATTGGGACAAATTCGGCCGCCCGGCGAACAAGCCCAAATACGACCTCGGCCTGCTCGACACCTGGTGGGTCGATGGGACCAAGGAAGCCAAAATGCCGGAAAAAATCCGCTCGCCGAGAAGTTGAGGCAGACCCGTGTTCGCCTATGTCCTCCGCCGCCTGCTGCTCATCGTGCCGACACTGATCGGCATCATGATAATCAATTTCGCCATCATCCAGTTCGCGCCCGGCGGGCCGGTGGAACAATTGATCGCCCAGATCACCGGCACCGCGGTGGAAGCGACGGCGCGCGTCGGCGGCACCGCCGGCGGCGGCGAGACGAGCGGGGGCGGCGGGCGCGGGCGCACCCAGACCACGGCCAGCGACGTCACCAGCAAGTACCGCGGCGCCCAGGGGCTCGACCCCGAGTTCATCCGCCAGCTCGAAAAGCAGTTCGGCTTCGACAAGCCGGCGCATGAACGCTTTTTCATGATGATGTGGAATTTCGCCCGCCTCGACTTCGGCACCAGCTATTTCCGCGACCGCCAGGTGGTCGACCTGGTGCTGGAGAAATTGCCGGTGTCGATCTCGCTCGGCATATGGACGACGCTTCTGGTCTATCTGATCTCCATTCCGCTTGGCATCGCCAAGGCGGTGCGCGACGGCACGCGCTTCGACGTGTGGACCTCGGGCGTCATCATCATCGGCTACGCCATTCCAAGTTTCCTCTTCGCGGTGCTGCTGATCGTGCTTTTCGCCGGCGGCAGCTTCTTCGACGTCTTCCCCTTGCGCGGCCTGGTATCGGAAAACTGGCGGGAGCTGAGTTGGCCGGCGCTGATCGTGGATTATTTCTGGCACATGACGCTGCCGGTCCTGGCCATGGTCATCGGCGGCTTCGCCGGCTTGACCATGCTGACCAAGAACTCCTTCCTCGAGGAAATCAACAAGCACTATGTGATGACGGCGCGGGCCAAGGGCCTGAGCGAGCGCCGCGTGCTCTACGGCCACGTGTTCCGCAACGCCATGCTGATCGTCATCGCCGGCTTTCCCGGCGCCTTCATCGGCATCCTGTTCACCGGCGCGCTGTTGATCGAGGTGATCTTTTCGCTCGACGGCCTGGGCCTGCTGGGCTTCGAGGCGGCGATCAAGCGCGACTACCCGATCATGTTCGGCTCGCTCTTTTTCTTCACGCTGCTCGGCCTGATCGTCAACCTGATCAGCGACCTCACCTACGTGCTCATCGACCCGCGCATCGACTTCGAAAGCCGCGAAGTGTGATCCGCCAGCCCCGTTTCCGCCTGAGCCCGCTGAACGCCCGGCGGTGGTACAACTTCAAGGCTAACAGGCGCGGCTATTGGTCGCTTGGCCTGTTCGCCATTCTTTTTTTCGTTACGCTGTTCGCGGAACTGATCGCCAACGACAGACCGCTTTACGTGCGCTTCGAGGGCCGCTCCTATTTTCCGGCCTTCGTCACCTATTCCGAGACCGCGTTCGGCGGCGACTTCGAGACCGAGGCCAAGTTCCGCGATCCGTTCCTGGCCGACCTGATCGACGCCAAGGGCTGGATGCTGTGGCCGCCGGTCCCTTACAGCTACACCACCATCAACTACGAACTGACTGTGCCGGCGCCGGCGCCGCCGTCGGCCGACAACTGGCTCGGCACCGACGATCAGGGCCGCGACGTGACGGCGCGGCTGATCTACGGCTTCCGCATTTCGGTGCTGTTCGGGCTGGTGCTGACCGCCGTCAGTTCGGTCGTCGGCGTCATCGCCGGCGCCGTGCAGGGCTATTTCGGCGGCAAGGTCGATCTCATCTTCCAGCGTTTCATCGAGATCTGGTCGGGCCTGCCGACGCTCTATCTCCTCATCATCCTGGCCAGCGTGGTGCAGCCGAACTTCTGGTGGCTGCTGGGCATCATGCTGCTGTTTTCCTGGATGTCGCTGGTGGGGGTGGTGCGCGCCGAATTCCTGCGGGCGCGCAATTTCGACTATGTGCGGGCGGCGCGGGCGCTTGGCGTCGGCAACATTGCCATCATGTTCCGCCATTTGCTGCCGAACGCCATGGTGGCGACGCTGACCTTCCTGCCCTTCATCCTCAACGGCTCCATCACCACGCTGACGGCGCTGGACTTCCTCGGCTTCGGCCTGCCGCCGGGATCGCCGTCGCTCGGCGAACTGCTCGCCCAGGGCAAGTCCAATTTGCAGGCGCCGTGGCTGGGCATCACCGCCTTCATGGTGCTGGCCGTCATGCTCAGCCTCCTGATCTTCATCGGCGAGGCGGTGCGCGACGCCTTCGACCCACGCAAGACGTTCCGATGAAGAAGTCAGCGATCAGCCGTCAGCTTTCAGTGGCGACGCGCTGATGGCACCGCGCCTACTGGATGTCCGCGATCTTTCCGTCAACTTCGGCGCCGCCGGACGAACCGTGGAAGCGGTCAAGCGCATCTCTTTCGCCATCGAGCGCGGCGAGACCATGGCGCTGGTCGGCGAATCGGGTTCGGGCAAGTCGGTCACGGCGCTGTCGATCATGCAGCTTCTGCCCTACCCGGTGGCCAGCCATCCTTCGGGGTCGATCGAGTTCGCCGGTCAGCAGCTGATCGGCGCGCCTCCGGAGATCATGCAGACCGTGCGCGGCGACCGCATCAGCATGGTGTTCCAGGAACCGATGACGTCGCTCAACCCGCTGCACTCGGTGGAGCGGCAAATCAACGAGATCCTGTTCCTGCACAAGGGCATGGACAGCGCGGCGGCGCGGGCGCGGACGCTGGAGCTGCTGCATCTGGTGGGGCTGGCGGACGCGGAGCGCCGGCTCGACTCCTTTCCACACCAGTTGTCCGGCGGCCAGCGCCAGCGGGTGATGATCGCCATGGCGCTGGCCAACGAGCCGGACCTGTTCATCGCCGACGAACCCACCACGGCGCTCGACGTCACCATCCAGGCGCAAATCCTGAAGCTCCTGAAAGAGATGCAGGGGCGGCTCGGCATGGCGCTGCTGCTGATCACCCACGACCTTGGCATCGTGCGCAAGATGGCGAGCCGCGTCGGCATCATGACCCAGGGGGAAATCGTCGAACAAGGCCCCGTGGCCGAGGTGTTCGCCCGCCCCCAGCACGCCTACACCCGCATGCTGCTGGCGGCCGAGCCCAAGGGCAAGCCGGCGGCGGCGGCGGCGGACGCCCGCACCCTGATCGAGGGCCGCGACGTCAAGGTCTGGTTCCCGATCAAGGCGGGGCTCTGGCGGCACACGGTGGACCATGTGCGGGCGGTGGACGGCGTCGCGGTCGCCGTGCGCGAAGGCCACACGGTGGGCGTGGTGGGCGAGTCGGGGTCGGGCAAGTCGACGCTGGGCTACGCGCTGCTGCGCCTGATGCGCTGCCAGGGTTCGATCGTTTATGACGGGCGCGAGTTGCAGGGCCTGTCGTGGAGCGCCATGCGGCCCTTGCGGCGCGAGATGCAAATCGTCTTTCAGGACCCCTTCGCCTCGCTCAGCCCGCGGCTTTCGATCTTCCAGATCGTGTCCGAGGGCCTGCATGTGCACGGCATCGGCGCCGACGAGGCGGAGCGGCGGGCCACGGTGGCGCAAGCGCTGACCGAGGTCGGCCTCGACCCCGCCGCCATGGACCGCTACCCGCATGAATTTTCCGGCGGCCAGCGCCAGCGCGTGAGCATCGCCCGCGCCATGGCGCTGAAGCCGCGCTTCGTGGTGCTGGACGAACCCACCAGCGCGCTCGACATGAGCGTGCAGGCGCAGATCGTGGACTTGCTGCGCGACCTGCAACAGCGCCACAAGCTCGCTTATCTGTTCATCAGCCACGATTTGCGCGTGGTGAGGGCGATGGCCGACGAACTGATCGTGCTGAAGGACGGCAAGGTGGTGGAACAAGGCTTGGCGGCGCGCATCTTCGCCGAGCCGCAATCCGACTACACAAGGGCGCTGATCGCGGCGGCGTTCGATCTCGAGGCGCTGGATACGGCGGCGGTGAGGACGTAAACCGGCGGTGACGACGCTTCTGTTTATTTCGCGCGTGCACGACCCCGCGCCCTGGATCGGCGCCTTTCGCCGCCTTGAACCCGATTTGCGCGTGCGCATTTGGCCCGATACCGGCCCGGTGGAGGCGGTGGACGCGGCAATGGCCTGGACGCCGCCACCGGGATTCCTGGCCAGCCTGCCGAATTTGCGCCTCATCACGTCGTTCGGCGCCGGCATCGAGCATATTCTTGGCGATCCCAAGCTGCCGCCGTCGGTTCCCATCGTGCGCATCGTCGAGGAGCGGCTGACGCGCGGCATGAGCGAATACGTGGTGCTGCACGTGCTGCGCCACCACCGCCAGCTTGACGTCATTCAGGCCAATCAGCGCGCGGGGCGCTGGAAATGGCTCTCGCCCGCCGACACGCCGCGCACCAATGTGGGCGTCATGGGACTGGGCGCCATGGGCGCCGCCGCCGCCGTGCAGGTGGCGCAACTCGGATTTCGAGTGCTGGGCTGGAGCGCCTCGGCCAAGGACCTGGCCGGGGTGGAAAGCTTCTTTGGCGCGGATCAGCTCGACAAGTTCCTGCGCCTTTGCCACATTCTGGTGTGCCTGTTGCCGCTGACGCCGGCCACGCGCGGCATATTG
>CAZIVY010000473.1:0-6239 GCA_964542505.1 uncultured Rhodospirillaceae bacterium | reverse complement strand
CGGGATCGAACAGCACCAGGTCGTTGCCGTCCGCCGCCGCCGGCCAATAGCCATAGACCGCCTTGGGATGCAGGATGTCTTCGCCCAGGCAGATGTCGAGCATGCGCTTGAGGATTGGGCGCACCTCGCGTTCCGACCAGGCGCGGAATTCCTCGCGGCTCTTGCCCGCCTTGCGGAAGCCCCACTGGAACTGGAACAGCATGGTCTCGTTGATGAACGGCACCAGCGCGCGCGGGTCGATGCGCTCGATGGCGCGCGCCCCCCAGAACGGCGGCGTGGGCACCGCGGCCTGGCGGGCAAGTTCGGCCCGGCGCAGCGCCACTTCCTCCCAGTCCACCGGGCGCTCAGGGCGCGCCGCGGGCTCCCCCAGGCGTTTTTGCGACGACGGGCGGCGCTTGCGGGATTCCTGCGCCGCCGTCAGATGCTCGTCGAACTTGCCGGCGACCACCTTGGCCATGAGGTCGAGGCCGTCGAAGGCGTCGCCCGCATAGGCGACGCGCCCGCCGTCATAGGCGGCGACGCAGTCTTCCTCCACGTAGCGCCGCGTCAGCGCCGCGCCGCCCAGGAACACCGGCACTTTCACCGCCTGGCGAGTCATCTCGTTCAGGTTCTCGCGCATCACCACCGTCGATTTGACCAGCAGGCCCGACATGCCGATGGCGTCGGCGCGGTGCTCCGTGGCGGCGGCCAGGATGTTCGCCAGCGGCTGCTTGATGCCGAGATTGACCACCTTGTAGCCGTTGTTGGTGAGGATGATGTCCACCAGGTTCTTGCCGATGTCGTGCACGTCGCCCTTCACCGTCGCCAGCACGATGACGCCTTTGCTTTGGCCCTCGACACGCTCCATGTGCGGCTGCAGATAGGCCACCGCCGCCTTCATCGTTTCCGCCGATTGAAGGACGAACGGCAATTGCATCTTGCCGGCGCCGAACAACTCGCCGACGATTTTCATGCCGTCGAGCAGGAAGCGGTTGATGATGTCGAGCGCCGGATGGCTTTGCAGCGCCTCGTCCAGGTCGATGTTGAGCCCCTGGCGGTCGCCATCGACGATGCGCTGGCTGAGGCGTTCCTCCACCTTCTCCGAGCGCGCCTGGGCCACGACTTCGGTGGCGGCGCGGCCGCTGAACAGCGCCATATAGGCCTGCAGCGGGTCGTGGCCCGGGCGCCGGCGGTCGAAGATCAGGTCCTCCGCCGCTTGCGCCTCGGCGGGGGGAATCTTGTGCAGCGGCACGATGCGCGACAGGTGCACGATGGCGGCGGTGAGGCCGCGCTTCAGCGCGTGGTCGAGATAGACCGAGTTCAGCACGTGCCGCGCCGCCGGGTTGAGCCCAAAGGAAATGTTCGACAGGCCGAGCACGATCTGGCAGCGCGGCAGCGCCTTGGCGATGCCCTCGATCCCCGCCAGCGTCCATTCGCCCAGTTTGCGGTCGTCCTCGTTGCCAGTGCAGATGGTGAAGGTCAGCGGGTCGAACAGCAGGTCCTCCGGCGGCAGGCCGTGGCGTTCCACCGCGAAGTCATAGAGGCGCCGCGCCACCGCGAGCTTGCGCTCCACCGACTTCGCCATGCCTTCTTCGTCGATGGTGAGGGCGATGACCGCGGCGCCGTATTTGCGCGCCAGTTCCAGCCGCCGCGCCGCCGCCTCCTCGCCGTCCTCGAAGTTGATCGAGTTGAGGATCGGCTTGCCGCCGTAAAGCTTCATCGACGCTTCCAGCACCGGAAGTTCGGTCGAATCGAACACTAGCGGCGCCGTCACCGCGCCGCGCAGCCGCGTCACCACCTCGGTCATGTCGGCGATTTCGTCGCGGCCCACGAAGGCGGTGCAGACGTCGAGCGCGTCGCTGCCTTCCTTCACCTGTTCGCGCCCGATGGCGACGCAGGAATCCCACTCGCCCGCCGCCTGGTGGTCGCGGAATTTCCTCGACCCGTTGGCGTTGCAACGCTCGCCGATGGAGAAATAGGATTGCTCCTGGCGCAACGTCGCCTGCCCGAACAGCGAGGCCACGGCTGGCGTCCAGACGGGGTTGCGCGCCTTCGGCGCCGGGCGCGGGCGCCCCTCGCCCAGCCGCCGCAGCATGGCGTCCAGCGCCGCGATGTGCTCGTCCGTGGTCCCGCAGCAGCCGCCCACCATGTTGACCCCGTCCTCGCGCACGAAGCGCTCCAGCCAGTGGGCAAGCTCGGCCGCTTGCAGCGGATAGCGGGCGCGGCCGTCCACCAGTTCGGGCAGGCCGGCATTGGGCTGCACCGAGATCAGGCCGGGCCAGGACTGGCCCAGCCACTGCACATGCTCGGCCATTTCCTGCGGCCCGGTGGCGCAGTTGAGGCCGAGCATGGGCACGTCGAGCGCGCGCACCACCGTGGCGGCGGCGGCGATGTCGGCGCCCACCAAAAGCGTGCCGGTGGTTTCCACCGTCGACTGCACGAATATCGGGATCGCGCGGGAAGACGCGGCGACGGCCGCGCGCGCGCCGTTGACCGCCGCCTTGATTTGCAGCGGGTCTTGGCAGGTTTCGATAAGGATGCCGTCGACGCCGCCCGCGATCAGGCCGCGGCATTGTTCGGTGTAGGCCGCCTCCAGCGGGTCATAGGCTACGTGGCCGAGCGAAGGCAGCCGCGTCCCCGGCCCCACCGAGCCCAGCACGAATCGCTCGCGCCCGTCGCCGGCCAGGACCTCGATCGCCTCGCGCGCCAGTTCGCCCGCCCGGCGGTTGAGCGCCAGCGCCTCGCCTTGCAGCCCGAATTCGCCCAGCGTGATCGGGCTGCCGCCGAAACTGTTGGTCTGCACGATGTCGCTGCCGGCGCGCAGATATGTCAGGTGGATGTCGCGCACGATGTCGGGCCGCGTGCGGTTCAGCACCTCGGTGCAGTTTTCCTGGCCGTCATAGTCCCGCGCCACGTCCAGCGTCAGCGCCTGCACCTGCGAGCCCATGGCGCCGTCGCAGAGCAGCACCCGCTCGCGCAGGGCGTCGAGAAGATCGGTCATCGCCGTCTCAGCCGCCGTCCGCCGCCGCCGGCCGCACGCCGAGGATATGGCAGATGGCGTAGGCAAGGTCGGCGCGGTTGAGGGTGTAGAAGTGGAACTCGCTCACGCCCCCTTGTTGCAGGCGCCGGCACTGCTCCGCCGCCACCGTCGCCGCCACCAGCTTGCGGGTTTCGGGATCGGTGTCCAAGCCCTCGAACAAGTCGGCGAGCCACGCCGGCACGCTCGCCCCGCAGGTGGACGAGAAGCGCAGCAATTGCTTGAAATTGGTCACCGGCAGGATGCCGGGAACGATGGGAACCGTGATGCCGGCGCCGCGCGCGCGGTCGAGGAAGCGGAAGAACGTGTCCGCGTCGAAGAAAAACTGGCTGATGGCGCGCGTCGCCCCGACGTCGATCTTGCGCTTGAGAAAGGCGAGTTCCGCCCGGCTCGACGCCGAATCGGGATGGATCTCCGGGTAGCAGCCGACGCTGATTTCGAAATCGCCCACCCGTTTCAGCCCGGCGACGAGCTCGGTGGAGCTGGCATAGCCATCCGGGTGCGGCTGAAACTTGCCCGTGCCCTCGGGCGCGTCGCCGCGCAGCGCGACGATGTGGCGGATCCCCGCCTTCCAGTAGTGGCGGGCGACGTCGTCGACCTCCGCCCGCCTGGCGCCGACACAGGTCAAATGCGCCGCCGGCTCCAGCGCGGTTTCGCGACGAATGCGCACCACGGTGGCGTGGGTGCGCTCCCGCGTCGTGCCGCCGGCGCCATAGGTGACCGAGACGAAGCGCGGCGCCAGCGGCGCCAGGCGCTGCACCGCGCGCCACAAATTTTCCTCCATCTCCGGCGTCTTCGGCGGGAAGAATTCGAACGACACCCGCAACGGGCCGGCGGCGGCGGCGCCCAGCGGCATGGGTTGCGTGGACGGGCGCAAGCGCGGGTGTGTCATGCCGCGCTCCGCGCCACGGCGGCCGCCGGCCGCGTCGCCAGCCAGATGTTCACCGTCAGCGGGTTGCCCGGAAGCTGGCGCGCCAGCGTCGCCTCCGCCCCGGCGGCGCGGCACCAGGCGGCGACCTCGGCCTCGCTGAAGCCCAAACGCCGGTGCGCCTGCTCGGCGCGCAGATATTCCAGTCCGTGGGGCGCGAAATCGACGATCGCCATGCGCCCGCCGGGGCGCAGCACGCGCACCGCTTCCGCGATCGCGGCGGCGGGCCGGTCGGCGAAGTGCAGAACCTGATGAAACATCACCATATCGACCGCGGCGCCGGCGAACGGCAGACTATACATGTTGGCTAGGCGCACATGGCAATGTGGAACCTGCGCCCGCTGCAGATTGCTGCGCGCCACCGCCAGCATGTCGCGGCTGAGATCGACGCCGATCCCGCGCCGCACGCGCCCGGCGAGAAGTTGCAGCATGCGGCCGGTGCCGGTGCCGATATCGAGCATGGCGTCGATGGGCTCCTCGCCGATCAGCGCCAGGAGGGCGGCCTCGACCTCGCTCTCCTCGACGTAGAGCGAGCGCAGTTCGTCCCATATCTTGGCGTTGGCGCTGAAGTAGCGCGCGGCCGCCGCGGCCCGCGCCTCGGCGGCCTGGAGCCGGCGCTTGCCGTCACGCGCCACGATGGCGTCCCCGGCCGGCACCAGCGCGCACAAGGCGCGCGCGATGTCCCCCGCCGCGCCGCCCTCGACGCGCCGGTAGAAGACCGACTTCCCTTCCTTGAAACGCTCCAACAGCCCCGCCTCGCACAATTGCTTCAGATGACGCGAAATCATGGGCTGGCTTTGGCCGCTGATTTCGGTCAGCTCGCCGACGGTGATTTCGCCCTGCCCGCACAGCACCAGCAGCCGGAGCCTTGTGGGCTCCGCCGCCGCCCGCAAGGATGACAGCAACGCTTCCATCGTTTTCGATCCGTCCACCGGTCGATAATTTAATATATACGTATACGTGCAAGTGTTATATTATAATAGGATTATGAAATTGTAAATAGCCTTCGCCGAGATTGCGCCATCTGACCGGCTAGCTTGGCTTTTCCGTTCGCGCACCCCGCGGGCGGCGGCCGCATTCGATTGCGACATTTTCGCAACTCCGCGGCGAATTTGCATCGCATTGCGGGCGCGCGCCTCCCGCCCTTACCACGGCTGTGGTAGTGACAGTTGACAGTGCGCTATCGCTACATTTCCTGATCGATCTCGACCGCTCGGCAGTTGTCGGCGCCAAGCAGGATGAGTGGACCGCTTCGACTCATCCAAAGCTAGCGGCGTCCATGCCACATCGGGGCGGCAGGCGGGGGACTTGATCCAATGAAGGCCATCGATCCTCATTCGGTTGCGCGCGGGTCACGGAGCTTGGCCGCCGCCGGTGTCATGCTGCTGATGGCGGGGTGCGCCACGCCGCCGCCCGCCGACGAGCCGGAAGAGCTGAAGGCCTTCTACGAGACCAACGATCCGTTCGAGCCGTTGAATCGCGGCATCTTCGAAGTCAACCGCGGCCTCGACTTCTGGTTTATGCGCCCGCTTGCGGTGACCTACCGCGACCTGGTGCCGAATTTCGTTAGAGACATGGTGCGCAACTTCCTCGAAAATCTGCGTACCCCGCAAGTGCTGGCCAACGATCTGCTGCAGGGCGACTTCGATGGCGCCGGCGACACCGCGCTGCGCTTCGTCGCCAACACCACGGTGGGCGTCGGCGGCCTCTTCGACATCATGCCCTCGCGCAAGCGCTGGGAGGATTTCGGCCAGACCATGGGCGTGTGGGGGATGGGCGAAGGCTTCTACGTGATGTTGCCGCTCCTTGGTCCATCGTCGTTGCGCGACGCCGTGGGCATTGCCGTCGACAGTTTCACCGACCCCCTCAACTTGTGGGCCCGCAACACCGACCGCGACTGGATCATGTGGACGCGCGCCGGCGTCTACGGGCTCGACACGCGCACGCAGAATCTTGACACCCTGGACGAGATCGAGCGCACGTCCATCGACTTCTACGCCACGCTGCGCAGCGCCTACCGCCAGCGCCGCCAGAACGAGATCCGCGACGGCAAGCCCGCCGGTCGCGCCGGCATGGCGCCGATGCGGGCTCCGGCGTCATCGCCGCTGGCGCTCTATCGCGGGACGCCCTGAGCGAACGGGATTGACGTCGCCGTGTTTCCGCGCCTCGCGTTTCTTGCCCTGACGCTTTGTCTCGCCGCCTTCGCTCCAGCGGCTTCCAAGGCCGCGCCGAGCGACACCGGTCCGGGCGCTTTCGTCAACAGCCTCTCGAACGAAGTGATGGACATGCTGGGCA
>CAZIVY010000472.1:0-2212 GCA_964542505.1 uncultured Rhodospirillaceae bacterium | reverse complement strand
GGGAAGTCCCCACAAATCGTCGAACCACGAAACCAGGGCGACGACCGCCGCCAGCGCCACCACCAGCAGAACGGCGACGTCGCCGGTGGTGGCCGCCGCCACAACCCAGGCCAGGGCAACGACGGCCACCACGGCGATGCCGCCGCCGCGCGGCGTCGGCACCGCGTGGCTGGAGCGCGGATTGGGAACATCGAGAATCGCGCGCCGCCTGAGGAAGCGCAGAACGGCGCCGGTGGCGAGCCATGTCGCCAGGGCGATGGCCATTCCGATGGCCAAGAGTTCGATCACGGCCAGGAACGCGTTCATGCCGCGGCGCGCGGGCGCGCCGGCCAATGGCAGGCGGCGATGGTCAGCGCGCCGACCATGCCCAGCGCCGCCAGCCACCAGTTCTGCCAAACGCCGAAGCTCGCCGACAAGACCACATAAGCGGCGGCATAGACGGCCGCCGCGCCGGCGCGGGCGACGGGGTCGGCCAGGCGCCAGATGGCGCGGCCGATGACGACGGCGAGGATCGCCATGAGAACAGCCCCCACCGCGCCCAGTTCTACCCAGACCTGCAACGCCGAATTGTGGGGATGAAGCGGCAGAGTCGCGTGCTCGCCCAGCAAGAGATCGCGGCCGCCGGGCATGGAGCGCGCCGAATCCATGCCCCAGCCGAGAAGCGGCTTGTCCTCGATGCGGCGAACGACGAACCGCCAGATATACAATCGGTGGAGGCCGGAAAGGTTTTTGGCGGCGAGCCAGGCCTCGAGCGCCTCCGAACGCAACAGGGTGGCGACAAGAACGGGCGCGAGGACGATCGACGCCGCCGTGGCCGCCACCATGGCCTTGATCACGGCGCGTCCGCGCCACAACGCGAGGGCAAGAACCGCGATCCCGGTTAGCAAGGCCAGACGCGGGGTGACCGCCGACGCCGGCAAGACCACCGCCGCCACCGCCAGCGGCGCCACAATAGCCAGCGCCTTCCAACCGCAACGCCAAAAGGCGACGACGCCGGGGAAGACGGCAAGCACCAGCAGCGTCAGCCCGGTGTTGATCCCCGCCGGGGTCCAACTTCGCTCCAGCCCCTGCATCGCCCACAGCCCGCGATGCACCGCATGCCCGTGCCGATAATCCCAGGCAGCGGCGGCGGAGAGGCCGAGGCCTAGACCTAGGGCGAGCGCCAGCCGGCGCAGATCGCCGTTCGGCGTCCGGTATGCCGCCGCGGCGAGCGCCACGCCGCCGATCACGATGATCGCCGTGCCGGCAAAGGTGGAAAGCGCGTCCCGCGCGTCGAGCGCCCAGAGGGCGGAAAGCAACGCCCAACCCAGCAGCGCCGCCAGCGCGCGGACGGGCAGCAGATCCATGCCTTCGCGCCATGAACCCGCGCGCGCCAGACCGTAGATCGCCACCGCGCCGAGGATCGCCAGCAGCGGGCTTAACCCCTTGTTGGCGTAGATGGCAAGGACCGGCGCCAGCAGCGCCGCGCCGTCCACGGCGCGCCGCAGGGCGGCGTCGGATTTGGGCGCGGCGTTCAAAACGCGCCGGCAATCATTCGCTTGGATGCCGAAGCAGCGGCCTGAGAACGGCGCTGAACCCACGCGTCAGCAGGTCACCCTCGGCCAGCGCCGCAAACGGCGCGGCTAAAGCCCGGCGCGGCAGCGGCAGTCGCTCCCAACGGTCGGCGCGAACGATGTCGACGGAGAATCCGGCCTCGGCGAAGGCGCGAAGATGATCGGCAAGTTGCAGCCGGTTGGTGTAAAAACCCGACGCGGCGACACGGTCGTTCTCCCAGAACCAGTCGGGAAAGCGCAGATTGTTCAAGCTCCCGCCCAGATGGTCGCGTAAATCGACGACGTGGGTGCCCAGGCCCTGCGGTCGGGTGAGGCGACGCAATTGGGCGAGTATCGCGAGGTAATCGCGCCGCCGCACGTGCTCAAGCACCGCTTGCGACCAACAGTAATCCACGCTGGCGTCGGGAAGGGCCCTGAGGGAGTCGATGCCGCGGGTCAGATAGTGGATGCCGTAGAGGGTCAGAGCCGCTTCGATGCTGGCTCGCGGCGGGAGCGCCGGCACGTCCATCCCCATGACCGTCAACGCCGCCGCCATGCGGCGAAATGGCTCGACGTCGCGGTTGGCGTGATCGTGCGAATCCACGAGGTAGCTTCTAGCGGCGCCAAAGGCCCGCGCCACCACGCCCGACAGCAGGCCGTCGCCCGGCCCGAGTTCAAGC
>CAZIVY010000471.1:0-1904 GCA_964542505.1 uncultured Rhodospirillaceae bacterium | reverse complement strand
TCCGCCCACAGGCTGGCGGGCGCGATATAGCCCAGCGTCTTGCCGATGCCGGTCCCGGCCTCGGCCAGCACCGCGTGCGGCACGCCGGCCTGGTCGCGGGGGACGAAGGCGGCGGCGGCCAGCGCCGCGTAGTCGCTTTGCCGCGGCCTGGCCTCGGCGCGCGGCCCGAGCAGCGAGCGCAGGCGCTGGCGCGCTTCCGTCTCGCTCACCGTCACCGATTCGGGCGCCGGGCGGTGGGCGGTTTCATTCCACTCCGGCAGCCGGCGCCACACATCGAGCCCGCCGGCCGTGGCGTTGGCAGGAAGCGCCGCGGCTACGGCCTCGGCCCACGGCCAGCCTGCCTCCGCCATGCCGGCGCAGATTCTGGCCGCCGCCAGGGCAGCGTCGGGGGGAAGCGCTTTCAACTCCGCCAGCAGTTTTTTCGCTGCCGCAGCCAGCGTCCGCGCCTCGGCGGCCAGGTCGTGCGGTGGCGGCAGCGCCATCGCGCGGGCGACGCCGGCGGGGGTTGGCAGGCAGAATTGCGCCGGGCGCACGAAAGCGAAAAGTTCCAGGATGTCGCGGGCCGGAAAGCGCGCGCAATCGAGCCGCGCCGCCGTCGCCGGCGCATGACAAAGAATTGGACATGCTTGCGTCGCGCGCCGGGCGGCGGCTTTGGATTCGAGTTCCGTCGCCTCGCCGTCGGCGTCGAGCCACAGCGCGCGGCCCGCCGCCGCGACCAGAACCGGCGCCGGCATCGTCGCGGCCGGGGATGCGGCGGCAGGTTCGGCGGACATGGCGCCACTATACCAGCTGGCGCCGCCGGGCCGCTGAAGGTCAGCTATGAAATTCTAGCGCATGATGCAGTTAGGTTGAGGGCCTCCTTCTGCTTCGTCATCGCGAGGCGCGGTACGCGCCGTGGCGATCCAGGGGCCACAAACACGGATTTCTCCGCAAGATTCCTGGATTGCTTCCCCCTCGCCAGGGTCGGGGCCGCAATGACGAGCTGGTGACAACGATTCAAACCAAAATCATCCCGCGCTAGTGTTACGACCCTGACGTTTCGTTCCCGAACGGTCAGGGTCGTAACACTAGCAAAACCAATACGATGTGTTGTGGTTCCAATGCGTTGATGGGGAATCAAGCGTTGAAACCACAACACTAGCGCGGCGGTTCGGGGCGCATATGGCGGAACTGCCCGCGCCGGTCGAAGGCGGCGCCGACAAATTTCTCACGCTCCGCCGTCGGCATTGCCGCCGCCTTCTCGGCCAGGTTCCGGTGCATGGCCTTCTGCGCTTCGGCGATCTGCGCGATGACCTTGGCGCCGGCGCGCTCGACCGCCGCCTTGTCGGCGGGGTCGGCGATCAACTGCTGGAGCAAGGCTTGGCGCGCTTCCGCCACCGCGGCGGCCCTTTCACGCCACTCGCCGCGCTGGCGTTGCGCGATGCCGTCCGCCGCCGGCCCTGAAGCCATCCAGGGAAAGTGCGCCGGGCGCATCCAGCGCGCCACCATCACGCCGCCGAAAAAGAGATTGAGCGCCAGCGATACCGCCAGCCCCAAGGCCAGCCAGCGGCCAGGGCCGGGCGTTTTTATAAGGTCTCCCATTCGTCCGCCTCCCAAACAAGGTCGTTGACGCCCGAGAACGACGAAGCCAGGTCGATGTCGTCGGCAGGCATGGACATGCCAACAAAGATTCCGAGCGCCGCCGCAACCGCCATGCCGGTGGCCGGCTGCCAGGCGGGACCGAACGGCCACAAGGCCAGCGTCCAGCGTCCCCATACGCCCTTGGCGCTGGTGGAGGGTGACGACGCCAGCACCGCCGCCATCAATTCCGGCGAAGGTTGCATCGGCGCTTCGGCGCCGAGCCGCAAGTCGAGCGCCGCCGAGCGGTTCCAAAGCTCGCGCGCCTCGGGGACGCGCTCGCGCAG
>CAZIVY010000470.1:0-11025 GCA_964542505.1 uncultured Rhodospirillaceae bacterium | reverse complement strand
CTACGGAGGGGCGCGATCTGTTATAGTCACGCCCGCCGGCGGGGCGGCATGGTTGGGCGGGCTTGCGAGCGCGAATGAGCGTTGTGGTCAAAATCTGCGGTCTCAATTCCATCGCCGCCGTGGAAGCGGCGACCGCCAATGGCGCCCACATGGTGGGGTTCGTGTTCTATCCGCCCTCGCCGCGCTACGTAACGCCGGAAGCCGCTCGGCCCTTGGCGGCGGCGGTGCCGAGCGGCATCGACCGCGTGGGCGTCTTCGTGGACCCCGACGACGCGCTTTTGGCCCAGGTGCTGGGCAAGGTCTCGCTGGACATGCTGCAACTGCACGGCAGCGAAACGCCGGAGCGCGTGCGCGCCATCCGCAAGAAATTCGGCCTGCCGGTGATCAAGGCGTTCAAGCTGGCTGGGCCGGAGGATACCGCCAGGGCGCGCGCCTATGACGGCATCGCCGACTGGCTCATGTTCGACGCGCCGCTGGAGCGGGCGGACGCACTACCGGGGGGAAACGGGGTCTCTTTCGACTGGCGGCTTTTGGCGGGCCAGGGCTTTCGCCGGCCGTGGATCCTGTCCGGCGGGCTCGACGCCGCCAATGTGACCAAGGCGGTGCGGGTGAGCGGGGCAAGCGCCATCGACGTTTCTTCCGGCGTCGAGGACGCGCCGGGACGCAAGAACGCCGACCGCATCAAGGCCTTTCTCGACGTGGCGATGCGCCTATGACGCTAGCCGCCGGAGCGCGCCAGCGTCCCAATTCCTACCGCGGTGGGCCCGACGAGCGTGGCCACTTCGGCGCCTTTGGCGGACGTTTCGTCGCCGAAACGCTGATGCCGCTGATCCTCGATTTGGAGCAGGCGTACAAAGCCGCCAAGGACGATCCGGCGTACCGCGCGGAGATGGATTATTTCCTTCGCGACTATGTGGGACGGCCAAGCCCGCTCTATTTCGCCCAGCGGCTGACGGAACATCTCGGCGGCGCGAAAATCTATTTCAAGCGCGAGGAACTCAACCACACCGGCTCCCACAAAATCAACAATTGCATCGGGCAGATCCTGCTCGCGCGCCGCATGGGCAAGAAGCGCATCATCGCCGAAACCGGCGCCGGACAGCACGGCGTCGCCGCCGCCACCGTGGCGGCGCGCTTCGGACTGCCGTGCGTGGTTTACATGGGCGAAGTGGACATCGAGCGCCAGAAGCCCAACGTCTTCCGCATGCGGCTGTTGGGCGCCGAGGTGCGGCCGGTGAAATCGGGATCGCGCACGCTCAAGGACGCGATGAACGAGGCGTTGCGCGACTGGGTAACCAATGTCGCCGACACCTTCTACATCATCGGCACCGCCGCCGGACCGCATCCCTACCCGATGATGGTGCGCGATTTCCAGACGGTGATCGGACGCGAGACGCGCGAGCAGATGCAGGAGCGCGAAGGCCGGCTGCCCGATTCGCTGGTGGCCTGCATCGGCGGCGGGTCGAACGCCATCGGCCTCTTTTTCCCGTTCCTCGACGACGCCGGCGTCGCCCTTTACGGGGTCGAAGCGGCGGGCCACGGACTCGATTCGGGCCAGCACGCCGCCTCCCTCAATCGTGGGCGGCCTGGCGTGCTGCACGGCAACCGCACCTATTTGTTGCAGGACGACGACGGCCAGATCGTCGAGGCGCATTCCATCTCGGCGGGCCTGGACTATCCGGGCATCGGACCGGAGCATTCCTGGCTGCACGACAGCGGGCGCGTCACCTATGTCGGCGCCACCGACCACGAGGCGCTGGAAGCGTTCAAGCTGTGCTCGCGCCTTGAAGGCATATTGCCGGCGCTGGAGCCGGCGCACGCATTGGCGCACGTGGCGCGCCTGGCGCCGGGCTTGCCGCGCGGCCATCTGCTGGTGGTCAACCTTTGCGGGCGAGGCGACAAGGACGTGTTCACCGTGGCCGAGGCGCTGGGGGTCAGGCTGTGAGCGCGCCGGGCGGCGAAGCCGCCCTCCCCCCCAAGGCTGGCGCGCCCAGCGGCGAAGCCGCCCTCCCCCCCAAGGCTGGCGCGCCCAGCGGCGAAGCCGCCGGGCCAATTGATAGCGCGCCAAGCGCGCGGGGCGCGCTGGACGGCCGGATCGAGCGGCGTTTCGCCGCTTTGAAGGCGGAAGGACGCGCGGGTCTGGTGGCCTTCATCACCGCCGGCGACCCCGACGCGGCGCGATCGGGCGCCATTCTTCAAGGTCTTTCCGAAGCCGGCGCCGACGTGATCGAACTCGGCATGCCGTTCACCGATCCCATGGCCGATGGACCCTCGGTCCAGGCCGCTGGGCTGCGTGCCCTCAAGGCTGGCGCCAGCGTCAAGGCGACGCTGAAACTGGTGCGTGACTTCCGCCGCCACGACCGGGCGACGCCCATCGTGCTGATGGGATATTTCAACCCCATCCATAGTTACGGCGTGGAGGCATTTCTCGCCGACGCGCTGAAAGCGGGCGTCGACGGCCTTATCGTCGTCGATTTGCCGCCGGAGGAAGACGATTGGCTTTGCCTGCCGGCGGCGCGCGCCGGCTTGCGCTTCATCCGCCTGGCGACGCCCACCACCGACGAGCGGCGCCTGCCGGCGGTGCTGACCAACACGGCGGGATTCATCTACTACGTTTCCATCGCCGGCATTACCGGCGCCGCCGCCCCCGACACCGCCCAGGTCGCGGCGGCGGTGCGCCGCATCCAGCGCCACACAATGCTGCCGGTGGCGGTGGGCTTCGGCATCCGCCGCCCCGAGCAGGCCGCCGACGTGGCGCGCATCGCCGACGCCGCCGTGGTGGGCTCGGCGCTGGTGGACATCGTGGCCGAGAACGCCGGGCGCGGGGACGAATGCGTCGGCGCCGTCCATGAACTCGTGCGCGCACTGGCCGCGGGCGTGCGCGGGGCCCGGGCCGGAATCGTTTCACGCGGAACCGCCGCACGCTAGGATGGCTGCATGAATTGGCTGACCAAGAACGTCCTGCCCAAGATTCGCGCCCTCGGCAGCGGCGTGCGCCGCAAGGACACGCCGGACAATCTGTGGAGCAAGTGCCCGGCCTGCGGGCAAATGGTGTTCGTCCGCGACCTGGAGGCCAATCAGCAAGTCTGCCCCAACTGCAACCACCACCTGCGCATCGGGCCCCAGGCGCGATTCGAGGCCGTATTCGACGACGCCCAGTACCGCATCATCGAATTGCCCGAAGCCCTGGTCGATCCACTGAAATTCCGCGACGGCAAGCGCTACGCCGACCGCTTGAAGGAAGCGCGGGTCAAGACGGGTGAAAAAGACGCCGTGGTTGTCGCCCACGGCAATGTGGGCGGCGAGGCCTGCGTGGTGGCGGTGCAAAACTTCGCCTTCATGGGCGGGTCCATGGGCATCGCGACGGGCGATGCCCTGGTAGCCGCCGCCAAGCTGGCGACGCTGCAATCGGCGGCCATGATCATGTTCGTCGCCGCCGGCGGGGCGCGCATGCAGGAAGGAATCCTGAGCCTGATGCAGATGCCGCGCACGGTGATCGCGGTGCAGCGCCTGCGCGAGGCCGGCCTGCCCTACATTGTCGTGCTGACCGACCCCACCACCGGGGGCGTCACCGCCTCCTACGCCATGCTGGGCGACATCGCCCTGGCGGAACCGGGGGCGCTGATCGGTTTCGCCGGCCCGCGGGTCATCGAACAGACGATCCGCGAGACGCTGCCGGAAGGCTTTCAGCGCGCGGAGTATCTGCTCGACCACGGCATGGTGGACATGGTGGTTCCGCGCCAGCAGTTGCGCTCGACGCTGGTGCGGCTGGTGCGGCTGCTGCGCCGGCCGAATGGCGGCGGCGGGGGCGTGGCCGAGATGAAATCGCTGCCGCGCCCGGCGGCCGGCGGCAACGGCACGTAGCGGCGCCACCGCCGTGGCGGCCGGCACGACCAGCCAAGACATCCTGGCCCGCCTGACGGGCCTGCACCCCATGGCGATCGATTTGTCGCTCGAGCGGGTGCATCGCCTGATGGCGGCGATCGGGCATCCCGAGCGGCGGTTGCCGCCGGTGGTGCATGTCGCCGGCACCAACGGCAAGGGATCCGTGGTCGCTTATCTGCGCGCCATGCTGGAAGCGGCGGGCTATGCCGTTCACGTCTATACCTCGCCGCATCTGGTGGATTTCAACGAGCGCATTCGCCTGGCCGGGCGGCCGATCGACGACGAGCGGCTGAGAGAACTGCTCGACCGGGTGGAAAAGCTGAACGCCGGCGCGCCCATCACCTTCTTTGAAATCACCACCGCCGCGGCGTTCTTGGCCTTCGCCGAAACGCCGGCGGACGCGGTGTTGCTGGAAACCGGCATGGGCGGCCGCCTCGACGCCACCAATGTGGTGGCGCGCCCGGCGCTGACGGCGATCACGCCGATCTCTTTCGATCACATGCAGTATCTGGGTCACACGCTGGCGGCCATCGCCGGCGAAAAGGCCGGGATCATGAAGGCCGGCGTGCCCTGCGTGCTCGGCCCCCAGCCGCCCGAGGCGGCGGAAGCCTTCGCCACGCGCGCCAAGGCCCTGGGGGTTCCGATCCACCGGCACGGGCTTGAGTGGACGGTGGAGGCAAAGGGCCGCGTCCTCGAATGGAACAGCGGCGCTACACGCCATGATTTTCCGCTGCCGGGTCTGCCGGGCGTGCATCAGATCGGCAATGCGGGAACGGCCATAGCCGGCGCCGAACGCCTGGCCGAAGCCGGATTCGCCATCGGGGCGGACGCCATGGCGCGTGGGCTGGCAGAGGTGGAATGGCCGGCAAGACTGCAACGCCTGACCGAAGGCCCGTTTGTGGCGGTCTTCCCGCCGCGGGCCGAAGTGTGGCTCGACGGCGGCCACAATCCCGCCGCCGGAGTAGCGCTGGCGGCGACCTTCCGCGCCTGGCGCGCGGCGGATGCCAGCCCGCGCCCGTTCTACATGCTGGCGGGGATGCTGAAGACGAAAGACGCGAGCGGATTTTTCGCCCCCTTTGCCGGGGTCGTGGACGCGGCGGCGGCGGCGGCGATCCCGGGCGAAGACAACAGCTTCGGCGCCGCGGAGCTGGCGGCGGCCGCGGCCGCGGCCGGTCTGGTGTGCACGCCCGTCCCCTCGCCGCTAGCGGGGATGGCGGCGCTGGCGCGCCGAGCCGGCGCCGAAGCCAAGACGGCGCGGTTCCTGATCGCGGGTTCGCTCTATCTTGCCGGCCATGTGCTGGCCCGCACCGCGGCTTGGGCGGCTACAGCGGCAAATACCAGGCGTATTCAAGATCGCTGACGTGCGATTCGAACTTCGCCAGTTCGCCGCGCCGGTTGGCGCTGAATAGCGGAACGTAGCGCTCGCCGAAATAACTTGGCAGCACCTTGCCCTTGTCCAGGGCGTCGAGCGCTTCCGACCAGCGGCGCGGCAAAGGGGCATGCAGCTTGTCGTAGGCGTTGCCGGCCAAGGGCTCGCCCGGATCGACCTTGTTGACGATGCCCCAATGGGCGCCGGCCAGCACCGCCGCCATCGCCAAATAGACATTGGCGTCGGCGCCGGCCACGCGATGCTCGAGCCGGCGCGATGAACCCGGCCCGCCGGGCACGCGAATGGCGACCGTGCGGTTGTTGATGCCCCAACTCGGCGTCAGGGGAGCGTAGGCGCCGACGCGGAAGCGGCGGTAGGAATTCGCCGTGGGGGCGAATATGGCCATGGACTCGGGCATGATGGCGGCAAGCCCGCCAATGGCGTGGCGCATGGTGTCGGACAACACCGCCTCGCCGCCGTCGAAGCGGTTGCGCCCCTCGGCGTCCACCAGGCTCAGATGGATGTGCAGGCCGCTGCCGGCCAGTTCCGGAAAGGGCTTGGCCATGAAGCTGGCGTCGAAGCCATTGGCGTTCGCCACCGACTTGACCGTGCGCTTGAACAGCATGGCGTGGTCGGCGGCGAGCAACGGGTCGGCGACGTGATGCAGGTTGATCTCGAATTGTCCGGGGGCATATTCCGACACCGCCGCGTCGGCGGGAATGTCCTGGACGGCGCAGGCGTCGAGAATCTCGGACAGCACCTTGCCGAAATCGTCCAGCGACGCCACGCCATAAACCTGGGTCGAGTTGTCGCGCCGCCCGCTCGCCGGAGCGATGGGCGCCTGCGGGCGGCCGGCGGCGTCGCGGGCGCGGTCGAGCAAGTAGAATTCGAGTTCGATGGCCACCACCGGCGTCAACCCAAGCTCGGCGAAGCGGCCCACCACCCGCGCCAGCACTTGCCGCGGATCGGCGTAGTAAGGGCCGCCATTTTCGTCGAACATGGTCATCAGCAGTTGCGCCATGGGACGCTTGGCCCAAGGGACCGGGATGATGCGCGCGTCCACCGGGCGGACGGGAAAATCGGCATCGCCCGAGCGCCACACCAATCCGGTGCCGGAAACGTTCTCGCCGTTGACGTCGAGGGCGAAGATGGAAGCCGGCAAGCGAATGCCGTCCGCGAGCACCTGGTGCAGACTGTCGCCGGGTATGCGCTTGCCGCGGAAGACGCCGCAAGTGTCGGTGATGAGCAAGTCGACCGCTTCGATTTCCGGGTAGTGGTTGAGCCACGCCGTCGTGGCTTCGCCGCCCGGGGGCAGCACCGCAGCATAAAGATCGTTGGGTTGCACCCGCCCGCCGGAGGCGAGAACGATGCGGCGCACGATCTCAGGGCGGGGCGTGCGCTTGCCGCCGACGTAGCGGCTGATGGCGGCTTCGCTCACCCCGGCGCGCGCCGCGAAGGCGCTCAGCGACAGGCCCGAGTCCTTGAGATATTCCGCGAGTTTCACGACGTCTCACCAAAACGGTAAGAATAGCACCCGACCGGCGCGGGCGCGCCCACAGCAGCCGCAAGCGCCAGTTCCGTTTTCAGCGACGATATTTCCCAAGCCTTGACAACGGCTTAGTAAATTACCGCCAAGAGCGGAACGCGCCCGCCAGCAGGATCGAGGCTAGTAGCGTCCTGGTATAGAAAGAGTTTACGCGGTGGTGGGGGTCAAGGCGCCGTTGATCCACTCCACCAGGCGATTTTTCGGCAAGGCGCCGATCTTGGTGGCGGCGACCTCGCCGGCCTTGAACAGCATCAAGGTGGGGATTCCCCGGACGCCGAACTTGGTGGGGGTCATGGGATTCTCGTCGATGTTGATCTTGGCGACTGTCAGCTTGCCGCCGAAATCACGGGCGATTTCCTCAAGCGCCGGGGCGATCTGCCGGCACGGGCCGCACCATTCGGCCCAGAAATCCACCAGCACCGGTTGCTTCGACTTCAGCACGTGGCTGTCAAAAGTGGCATCCGTCACTTTGGTGGTGGACATCGAAGCCCTCATTCCTGGTTCGAATTCATCGGAGGCGGAACGCGGTAGCACCCGCTTTCGCCAGTTCGCGGGTCGCGCGGATCAGCGATGGCGGGTATTGGGCGCGGCGATCCAGATGAATCTAGGGATGCGCCGGGCGAAGGTCAAGGAAGCTAAGGCATTATACCAATACGGTATTTTCAAGGATCTCTGTAGGTATGTCCTCGACCGTCGCCGTTTCCGTCCAAAGCAGCGCGCAGCGAACGGCGCGCCCCGGATAGACCTGGGCAAGCAGGGCCCGGTAAAGCGCCATCTGGCGCACATGCGCCGGGTGAAAGCCGGTCACGGGCGCGCGCCCGCTCTTGTAGTCGACCACAAGAATTTCACGCATCCCCACCAGCAGCCGGTCCATTTGCCCGGCCACGACATGCTGGCCCAGGCGCCCCACCAGCGGCGCCTCGCTCAAGGCGCCAGGGGCGAAAATCGCCGCCAAATGAGGCGCGGCCAGCAACTTGGCCACCTGGGTGGCGATCTCCGCCCGCTCGGCGGCGGCAAGGCGCAGATCGGCGCCGGCCAAATAACGCTCCATGACCGCTTGGCGCCTCTCCACCGGCAGATCGGGCAGCACCTGCAACAGGCGGTGAACAATGCGCCCGCGCCGGGCGCCAGAGGAATCGGCGCCGCCAAGGGGACTTTGAAGAGCGGGCTCCGGCCCCGGCGGGCGGGAAGGCGACAAGGGCCTGGGCGGCGTCGGATCGAGGGGCGGCGCGGCATCCACCCAGGACGGCAGCGCGGGCATCGTGGCGGGCAACGGCGGCGGCAATGGCGGCGGGACGACACCCCTGACTGGCGGTCCCCGCCAGCGGCGCGCGGTGGCCCCCGCTGCATTGCCCACCTCATCGGGCCAAGGCAATGGCGCCTCCTCCACCGCCGGCAAGCGAGAGAAAGCGCCGCCGATCAGGTCGTACCATGACGCGTCGCCCGCACCCTCGTCGGCCTGGACCTTTTCAGGATCGGGCGGCGGCCGGTTGACGTAGCCGCAGACATAGAGGCGGTCGCGGGCGCGGGTCAGCGCCACATAGAGCAGGCGGCGGCTTTCTTGCGCGCGGGCCAGATGCTCCGCGCCGCGCGCCTGGGCCACGGCGTCCACGTCCTTGGCGCCATGAACCGGCCACAGCAAGGGCGGCTGGTCGCGCCGGCCCGCACCGCCCCACAACAATTTCGGATCGTGACGAAAGAGGCTGATGGGTCCGGTGTCGGGCAGAATGACGATGGCCGATTCACGGCCCTTGGCGGCGTGAACCGTCATCACCCGCACGGCGTCGGTCTCCTGCTCCAGGTCGCGTTTGATCTCCACCTCGCCGCGGGCGAACCAGTGGAGGAAACTTTGCAACGTCGGCGCTTCGCTTTGCTCGTGCGCCAGCGCCAGGTTGAGAAATTCGTCGATGGGATCGGCGGCCTCCGGCCCCAGCCGCGCCAGAATGCGCCGGCGTCCGCGCCCCGATCCCAGGATCTCGGCATAGAATTCGAACGGCGGAACAAAGTCCGCGCGGGCGATGAGGCGCTCCAACTCAGCGGCGGCGGCGGTCCAGCGGGGATTTTCACGCGCGCGAGACTTCAGCGCACGCCAGAGCCGTTGCTTGCGCCCCCAGCAAAGGGCGAACAGATCGTCGTCGTCGAAGCCGAACAATGGACCTTTCAGCACGGTCGCAAGGTTCAAGTCGTCGTCGGGCAGAAGCGCGAACTGGCCCAGCGCCACCAGGTCCATGGCGGCGATGTGTTCCGCCAGCACCAGGCGGTCGGCGCCGGCAACGGGAACCAACCGCGCTTTAAGCGCGCGCACCATGGCCTCGAAGAACTCCTTGCGCCGGCGCACCAGGATCATGATGTCGCCCGGCGCGATGAGCCGGCCCGTGGCGTCGAGGACTTCGCCCCGGTCGAGCCAGTAGCGCACCATGGAGGCGATGCGAAAGGCGAGCGTCGCCGCCGGGCTGTGGGGCGCCGTGTAGTCGGCGGGCGCTTCCCAGGCGTCGGCGATGGCGGCGTCGGCCTTGTGGAGTCGCGGCCAGATCTCCACCACGCCCGGGAGGTCGCGCGCCGCCTGGTGGGCCACCACCTCGCCCGCGCCCACCACGCCATCGCGCGCTGTGGCCGAGGCGAAGACTTGATCCACCAGACCGAGCACCGCCGGCACCGAGCGGCGCGAGAGCGTCAGCGGCAGATCGCGCCAGCTTTGCCCGGCGTCCTGCACGCGGCGGGCGAAACGCTCGCGCATGGCGGCATAGGAGTTCAAATCGGCGCCTTGGAAGCTGAAGATCGATTGCTTTTCATCGCCCACGACGAACACCGTGCGCGCACCATCGCGCGCGCCAAGCCCGGCGAAGAATTCGTCCGCCAGCGCGGCGATCACCTGCCACTGCTCGGGCGCCGTGTCCTGCGCCTCGTCCACCAGGATGTGGTCGATGCCGCCGTCGAGCTTGTAAAGCACCCAGGGGCCGACGCCGGGCCGGCGCAGCAGCGCGCCAGTCCGCGCAATCAAGTCGTCGTAGTCGAGCAGCGCCCGCGCCTCCTTGGCGGCGGCGTAACGCGCCAGCAACGCGGCACCCAGGCGCAGAACCGCCGCCGTGGACTGGGCCAGTGTGATGCGCGCAAGCCGGTCGCGGAGCGTACCGCCGCGCGCCTGTTCCGCCAGCATGATGGCGGCGACGCCGGGATCGGCCTTTTGGGCCTTGGAGGTGGCGAGATTACTCAGAACCTTGCCGGGCCCCATTCCCTTTTCGGTGAAAAAAAGCGGAAACCAGTCGGATTCGACGCGCTCGCCCCGGTCCGGGTCGGACGCCCAGGCGCGAACAAGCCCGGCGCGCTCGACGTCGGTTTTGCTGCCCTGTTCGAGGGCCAGCGCGGCGCGCTTAAGATCGGCGAGCGGCGCGGCGGCAATGAAGGCGGCGATGGCGGCGGCGGCGGTTTCCGTGCTGTCGACGCCAAGCGCGGCCCGCACCCGCGCGGCGGCGCCTTCGATGCCGCCGGCGGCGCGCAGCATCGCCGCAAACTTGCCGTGGGGCGTGACTTCCTTCAGCACCTCGCGGTAGCCGTGCTCGCCGCCATGAGTGGCCACGACGCCAAGCGCCGACGCCAGCGCCGGATCGCGCGCCGCCTCGGCAAGCAAATCCTCGCCGGCCTCGGCGATCAACGCCTTCGACGTCTGTTCGTCGGCCACGGCGAAATGCGGGGCGACGCCCGCTTCGAGGGGAAAACGCTTCAGCAGGGATTCGCAGAACGCGTGAATTGTCTGGATGCGCAGGCCGCCCGGCGCATCCAGCGTCGCCGCCAGGAGCCGGCGCGCGCGGCGGCGGTCTTCGTCATCCGCCGGCCGTTCCAGCAGGGCGTCGAGTTCGCGGCCCAGCGTGGCGGCGTCGGCGGTCGCCCAATCGCGCAGGCGGTCGGCGAGACGCTTGGCCATTTCCGCCGCCGCGGCTTTGGCGAAGGTCAGGCAGACGATGGCCGCGGGACGCACGTCCGCCAGCAGCAGGCGCAGCACGCGTTGGATAAGAAGATGCGTCTTGCCGGTGCCGGCGCTGGCGCGCACCCAGACCGAGGCGCCGGGGTCGGCGGCGCTGGCGGCGCTTTGGCGCGGGGCGGTGGCGCTCATTCGTCGGCGGCCGCCGCCCCCCATTCCTTGACCCGCGCCAGATGGTCGTAATCGCCCGGCCGCAACACCGCCGAGGGCCGCGGCCGCGCGCGGTAGGCGGTGGAGGGGTTATCG
>CAZIVY010000469.1:0-2136 GCA_964542505.1 uncultured Rhodospirillaceae bacterium | reverse complement strand
GGCGTCCGAGAACCGCATTGTCGATGAACTACTATCTGGTCAGCGGTTTCGATTACCTCAGATTGACCTACAGCACGAATCCAGAGTTGGCAGGGTTCGAGCCGACGCCGACGTCCGCATGGACCGGCAATCCCTGGCACCGAGACATGATAGCGGGGAACGCAAAGCGAGTCGCCTATGTCCAACAGATGAAAGCGGAGGGCGAAAAGTTCCTGCCGCTGGTCAAGGCAGGAATGCGCGGGGCATTGCCGCCCGGAACCGTCATGTCGGTTGGCGGGAAACCTCCGTCCGCTCAGGTCAATGCGCCGTCTCCGGCGTTGAGCAGCGAAAAGACAGCCGATCCTGCCGAGCGAATGCGTCAACTCAAGCGCCTGTTGGACGAAAAATTGATAACCCAGGTGGAATACGAGGAGCGACGCCGCAAGATTCTCGACGGCATGTAACGGCAGCCGCCCCGACGTGCTGGTTTGAGGTTGGGCGGACCCGCCAGCGCCGCCGTCTGATTTCCGGTGAAGTGTCTCGCTTTCGATCGTTTCGCACGATAGTGGCGAAAAACCCCACCCTTCGACAGGCTGAGAGCCTGTGAATCTTTCGCGCACTGTGGGTTGGATTGTGGTTGCGCGGGCATCGACAGGGTGATTCCCTCTGTCAGTGCATGGCTGACGGAGGTGGTGATGGCGCGCGCGGGATTGTTCGAGAACTTGCCGGATATGGCGTCGCCGAAGGCGGATAGTGGTGGCGCGCCGCGACTGCGCGAGCCGGTTCGCGATCAGATCGAACTGCGCGCCATGGACCTCGATAGCCTGATCGGGGCCGACCACCCGGTGCGGGCGGTGTGGGCGTATGTCGAGCGGCTGGACCTGCGCGTGCTGGAGGACGCGATCAAGGCGCGCGAGGGCCGACCCGGCCATCCGCCGGCGACGCCGCGCCTGTTGCTGGCGCTGTGGCTGTTCGCGACCAGCCAGGGGGTTGGCAGCGCGCGGGCGCTGGTGCGGCTGTGCGAAAGCCACGACGCCTATCGCTGGCTGTGCGGGGGCGTGAGCGTCAACTATCACACCCTGGCCGACTTCCGCCTGGCCCATCCGGCCTTGCTGGACGATCTGCTGACGCGGAACGTGGCGGCGCTGGCGGCGGCCGGCGCGATCGACCTCGATACCCTGGCTCAAGACGGCATCCGGGTGCGGGCCAGCGCCGGGGCGGCCTCGTTTCGCCGGCGCAAGACGCTGCACAAATGCCTCAAGCGGGCGCGCCGCGTGGTGGCGCGGCTCAAGGCCGAGATCGATGACGATCCCGACGCCAGCAACCGGCGCATCCGGGCGGCGCGCGAGCGCGCGGCAGCCGAGCGGGAGGCGCGCGTCGCGGCGGCGCTCGCCAAGCTTGCCGAACTCGAGGTCGAGCGCGCCCGGCGCGCCAAGACCAGTGCCGCGCGAACCAAGAAGCAAGGCGAGCCGCGGGCGTCCACCACCGATCCCGAGGCCCGGGTGATGAAGATGGCCGATGGCGGCTTCCGGCCCGCCTACAACCTGCAGATCGCCAGCGCCGTCGAGGCGCAGATCGTCGTCGCGGTCGATGTCGAGACGAGCGGCTCCGACCGCGGCCGCATGGCGCCGATGCTCGGCCAGATCAAGACCCGCTACGGGCGCGCGCCCAAGCGCTATCTGGCCGATGGCGGCTTCACCAAGAACGCCGACATCGAATGGGCCGCCGATCCAGCCAACGGCGCTATCAACGTCCACTGTCCGCCGATCAAGAGCCGCCACGGCACCGATCCCTTCGCCCCGCGCGCCGACGACGGTCCCGGCATGGCCGCGTGGCGTCGGCGCATGCAAAGCGCGGCTGGCAAGGCGCGCTACAAGCGCCGCGCCATCGCCGAGTGCCTGCATGCCCGCTTCCGGCAGTGGAACCTGCGCCAGCTCACCGTGCGCGGCCGCGGCCCGACGCGCACTGTCCTGCTGTGGTTTGCGCTCGCCAACAACATCCTGCGCGGCCAAACCCTGCTCCCAGCGTCCGCTTGAGCCGCCGCGCCATGCCCCCGGCCTGCCGCCCGCCCTCATGCCCAGCCAATCTCCCGGCGCCGACCCATTCAACGCTTTACCGACACTCATCCCGCCGCGATACATTCACAAGCTCTGAGGA
>CAZIVY010000468.1:0-2331 GCA_964542505.1 uncultured Rhodospirillaceae bacterium | reverse complement strand
ACGCTACGGCCAAGCGGTGCCGCCGCAGACCTCGGCGCTCGACCAGTTGCGCCAAGGGGCGCGCGACATGATGGATCAGATGATGGGCATGCCGGGCGACGACCAGGGCCCTGGCCAGGGCCAGGAGCGCATGGGACGCCCGTCGTCGCCACGCCTCGATCCGCTCGGCCGGCCCTATTTTGGCGACTGGGATACGGGCGATTCCACCAAGGTGCCGGAGGAGGCCGATCTGCAGCGGGCGCGGGAAATCCTGGAAGAATTGCTTCGCCGTTCCGGCGACCGGCGGCGGCCGGCGCTCGAACTGGACTATATCGAGCGCCTGCTCCGCCGGTTCTAGTGTGCTGACTCTAACGTTTCGTTCCCTCCCATCGTCATGCCCAGCCCCCGGGTTTAACCCGGGGGTGATCCGGGCATCCATGATTCGTGGATCGCCGGGTCAGGCCCGGCGATGACGGATGGATGGAGGGGGTATCAAATGTTAGAACCACAACACTAGGAATCGTTGGTCTCGGGTCTAGGCCGCAGCCTGGATCGGAATCTTGGCGGACTTCCCCTGCACTTGTTTTGGCTTGACGACCTTCACCGTCAACACGCCGTTCTTGAAGGTCGCCGACACCTTGTGGGATTCGGCGTCGAAGGGCAGCCGCAGCTGGCGGATGAACGAGCCGTAGCTGCGTTCCACCAACTGATAGTCCTTGCCCTTCTCCTCTGTCTCGCGCTTCTTCTCGCCGCGGACGGTGAGCAGATCGTCGACCAAGGTCACTTCGACGTCCTTCTCCTCCAGTCCGGGAAGTTCCGCCGTGACTTCGATTTCCTTGTCGGTTTCGGCCACGTCGATGCGCGGCGCCATCAAGCTCTTGGCGGCGCGCGCCGGGAAGCCGAAGCCGCGCGTGAAGTCATCGAACAAGCGGTCCAACTCGCGGTGCAAGGTCGTGAAGGCTTCGGCGTAACCTTCGCCGCCGGCCGGCTTGAGGCCCCCCCAAGCCCAACGCATTAGCGATTTTCCGTTCATGACAACACCTCCTGACACAGTGGCTTCCGGCATCGACCATGCCCCACTGGGCAGCGTTCTCGACGGCCGGATCAGCAAACTTCTACCTAGGCCTCAGAGGCGGCTTTGTCCTTGATCTCAATCAACCGGTATCCCGATCAACCAGGATCGGTCCTAGTACCGACTTTCGCGAGTTCGCGGGTCGCGAGACGCCACTCGCGAATTCGCGAAAGTGGTACGGACGCAATAGGTTTGTACCCTTCATCTATGGTCCGCGCCCGGCGCGCCTTGCGCGCTATATATTGGCGGCAACGCCGCCATGGGCGCGGATCAGCGATGGCGGGTACTACAGCTTGTCGTATTTGGCCGCCGTGCCGCGGGCCTTGGCGACCGGATATTTGGCGGCGTTGGCGTCGATCTTGTCCGCCGCGCATTGCGCCAGGTCGAGGCCGGCGCGCTCGCACACCAAGAGCAGGTACAGAAACACGTCGGCGCATTCCTCGCCCAGGCGCCCGCGAAACCCGGGATCGGCGGCCGCTTCCTCCACCGCGGCGTCGTCCCGCCACTGCACCAGTTCCAACAGCTCCGCCGCTTCGAGATTGACCGAAACAATAAGGTTCTTCAGGCCGTGAAAGCGGCGCCAGTCGCGGGCGTCGCGAAAGGCCAGCAAGCGGGCGGTAAGTTCGGCGTTTGTGGGTGCCATGGGCGGCGCCCTCCTGTTGCGGTGGCCAACGCAAATCGAGGGAAATTCCCGATTTGACAGAGCCTACTTTAGAAGTTACGCATATACGAACAAGGCGAGTTTCGACGCTCGCCCCAAAAAGTGAACTGGCCTAGTGTTACGACTCTGACGCTTCGTCCCCCAACCGTCAGAGTCGTAACACCAGCGAAACCAGTGCGTTGTGTTGTGGTTCCAATGCGATGATCGGAGATCAAGCGTTGGAACCACAACACTAGGTCCGCACGCGTTGGTTCTGTCGTCCGCCTTTCCTTTCACAGAGGACGGACGGTATCCGGGGGGGAAAGCAAGCGAATTCCGATCATGTCGCCGCCGCGGCTGGTCTTTGGGGCAACTCCGCCATCGGTTTCCGAGTCTATAGCAACTGGCTGACATTGAGGTTCCTTGATGTTCTCTCGCAATCCGTTTGCCGAGCTTTCGGCATCCATATCTCCCGCCGTCATGCAGACATATGTCGTCGTCATGATCATCCTGGTTGTGCTCGGCACGCTGTACGACGTCGCGCATAAGGGGAGCGCCAAGTACTTTTTCGACAATTGGCGGAAAGCGAAAAACAAAGGATCGAAGCAAGTCGGCGGCGGCGAATTGGTGTCGCTCGCCG
>CAZIVY010000467.1:0-3980 GCA_964542505.1 uncultured Rhodospirillaceae bacterium | reverse complement strand
GTCGCGCGCTGGTCGCTGGCGAGACGGGTGCGGGCCGGGGTGGCCGCCATGCGATCGTCCACGTCCGCCGCCGAAGCCAAAAAGCGTTCCATGTCCTTGCCGGCGAGCTTGCGCCCCGTGGGCATGCGCAGATTCAGCGGGTTGACCGGGCGGTTGTCCACGTGCAGTTCGTAGTGCAGGTGCGGTCCGCTCGACAGGCCGGTCGACCCCACATAGCCCACCACCTGGCCCTGACGCAGCCGCTGCCCGGCCTTGACCGCGATGCGGCTCAGATGGGCGTAGGCGGTGCTCAAGCTGCCGTTGTGGCGGAGCCGAACAAGAAGTCCGTAACCGCCGGAGTAGCCAGCCTGCTGGACCAGGCCATCGCCGGCGGCATGAATGGGCGTGCCGGCCGGGGCGGCGAAGTCGATGCCCTGGTGCAGGCGCGTATAGCCCAGGATCGGATGATCGCGGCGGCCGTAGCGCGAGCTCAGGCGGGCGCCGTCGATGGGCGTTTTCAGCAGCGGCTTGCGCGCGCTTTGTCCCTTGCGGTCGAAATACTCGCCCTCCGTCTCGCCCCTGGGCTGGTGCCAGTAGTAGCGGATCTCCTGCCCGCTGAGGGTCAGCGCCGCCGCCATGATGCGCCCCTCGCGCACCACCCGGCCCTCGGTGTTGACATGGCGCTCGAAGAAGATTTCGAAGCCGTCGCCAGGCTGCACCTCGCGCTGGAAGTCCACGTCGTAGCTGAATATCCGCACCATGTCCGCCAGCACATTGGGCGGAATGCCAGCCTCGATGGCGGCGGCGTAAAGGCTGTCGCGGATGACGCCGCGCGCGCGCGCCGGCAGCGGTTCCAACTTGGCCACGGATTGGCTGGCGGCAAAACCGTCGGCGCCGCGCGCCACGCTGATCTCGCGCCCCGCGCCCACGTCGAGCGTCATGCTGTAGAGCCGCGGGCCGTCGGGGTGCTCTTCCACCGCCAGCGTGACCTCTTGCTGGGCGCGCAGCGAGCGGGGGTCGAACAGGGTGCGCAGCGCGGCTATCGCGCCGTGCGCTTCGTCGGCGCCGACGCCGACCCGGGCCAGCAGGGCGCCCAAGGTCCCTCCCGGCCCCACGTCCAACGTCTTTATCATCAGCGACGGGACGGGCGGCCCGGCTTCCGCGGCGGCGGCGGCGACGTCCTGGGCCGCCGCGTTCGCGTCGTCACCCATGCCGTCGTCGCCGACGGTGGAAGCGACATCGGCCGCTTCCTCATCCGGGGCGAACGCCTCGGGGACGATGACAATGGCGGCGAAAGGATCAGGGGCGGATTGGTTGGGCGCGCGCGCCGCCACGGCCTTGCGGGCAATTGGTGTCGGGCTGTAGATGGTCAGGACGCTTTCGCTGATCGGACCCTTGCCCGCCGCGGCGTCGAAATCGTCATTGGCCGCCAGTCCGAAACCCAGCGCCAACGGCAACAGGGCCGCCACGCTCCATCGGGTCGCCGGTCGCCGCGCCAACCGCGCGTACGGGGACAACTTGAAGAATAGCGAGCGCTCAACCACGGCCCGAGCATGCTCCCGTAATCGACTGCAGGCCCCCCATCAGCATATTAGCCCATGATTATGGCGTAACACGCCGGGGGTAGCGCCGGTCAAGCGATTATTCGCCAACCGGCTTGAAATCCCGTTAATAACTGGGTCGCGCCAAGAATTTGGCTCCGCACAGGGAATCCGCATAGGGAATAGGAGCATGCGGCGCGAGCATCCCGGCGCCCGCCGGAATTGGCAACCACCCCGGATTTGGCAAACGCCATCTTAACCTTTTCGGGCTGGAGGCAAGCTCCAGCCCGAAATCGGCAATCATGGCGCAACCGAAAGCAACCCGGCGCCGTGTCGCGCTCGGCCGCGACCCGCACGCCATCCGCGTTACATCTGGTCTTTGAAAGCCTTCGCGGCCCGAAAGACAACGCGCTTGGAAGCCTTGAAAATCGTCGGCTCCTTGGTGAACGGGTTGATGCCCTTGCGCGCTTTGCGCTCGCGCAGACGGAACACGCCCAGGCCAGGCACCTTGACTTCCTTCGACTTCTTCACCGTGCCGATCAACGCGCCGATGATGCCATCGACGGTTGCGGTTGAGGTCTTCTTCGAGGCCCCGGTGGTGGCGATGACGACATCGATGAAATGCGCTTTACCGTGACGGTAGCTACCCGGCTTGCCGACGGTCATTTTCTTGGCTTTGGCTGCCATCAATCCCTCCGATGGTGTGTGTGACGCGGTGAGCTACATAGCAGCTTCCGCGCCTTCGCAATAGGGTTTTCTGCGCGACTCGTTTTTTCGCTGGTGGCGTTCGCGCGCGCCGGCGGGGCTCTATATCGCGTCGAGAAGCGGTTCCACCACATGCCGCCAGCGGGTGGAGAAAACGTGCAGGCAGGCCAGGCGCAGCAGCGGCGCCTTGACGTAAGCCTCCAGCCGCTGGCCCATGTTTTCGCCGCGCGCGCGGCCATAGGCGCTCAGGAAGGCGGTCTCGAGATCGCTCGAGTCACCGCTCATCCGCAGCGCGGCGACGCGCAAATGGGCGAGAAAATTTCCCACGTCGATGGCCGGATCGCCGAAACTCAGCGTGTCGAAGTCGATGAGCACCGTCTCCGGCCCGCCGATGAGGACCTGGCGTTCATGGTAGTCCCGGTGCACCAGCGTCGACCGCCCGGCGCGCGTACCCGCCAGCGCCCCGCGGGCGCGCGCGAACGCGCGGCCGATCGATGGCGCCAGCGCCGGCGCGACGCGCGAAGCAAGCTCGGTCCACTCCACGATCGACCCGATCGCTTCCGTGGCGGTGTGGCGGTTGGGCACCCGCACCGGCGATGCGTGCAGCGCGGCCAGCGCGCGGCCGGCGGCGCCAACCCCGTCCATGAATGCATCGCCGCTCAAACCATGCAGCGGTTGCGCCGCCACGTCCTGCATGAGAAGCGCGCGCAATTCCGCGTGGTAGGCGATGGGCCGGGGGACACGGACGCCGCCTTCCTCGCCCAGCCCCCGCCGCCACAGCGCGTCCATGACCCCGCACACCCGCTCGCCCAGGTCGCCGCGCGATTTGTAGAGCTTGACGATGATCGAATCCGGCCAGCGGCGATCGGCGTTCGCGCCGCGCGCGAATCGGACCCGGTAGACGCAACGTTTGCCGAGCCGGTGCCTGAGCAAGTCCACCGCGGCAATGTCCACGCCCTGGGGCGGCACGTCCAGGCCTTGCGCCACCGCCGGCAGCAGCAGCTCCGGCCGCTGCGCCAGCCGCATGCCGGGAAGCGCTTCATCCAGCCCCGGCAAGCGCATGACCAGGCCGGCGCCCGGCAGGTCGCTGATTTCGACCGTCTCCCAATCCGGCGACAACTGCCCGCGGTGCGGCTGACGCAGGTTGCGCACTATGCGCTCGGCCTGGCCGCTGGCGTTGGGGCCGACTTCGCCGAAGACGCGCAGCGTCGTCACGCCCTCCGGCGTCATGAGGTCCATGTCGTAGTCCACCACATAGCCCTTGTCGCCGCGCGCATGCAGCCGCTCCACGCGGCATTCCAGCAAGCGGCTGCGGTGGTGTTGCAGGTAGACCCATTCGCTGGCCAGGATCGGCCGCAGCAGGGCGGCGTCGAGCGCCAGGCGCAGGCGCTCCACCAGCAATTGGCTGCCCGCGGCCTTGGGCGGGAGCAGCGGCGCGGTCGCGCTCATGCGCGCCCCCCCACGCCACGACTTTCGCCAGGGCATGTCCCGGTCATTTGAATCGACCGCGCCGGAGGTATTTTTCGCCGTCGGCAGGTATGAACGCCTTCGGCGCTCATACGTGATCCTCGGCCATCCGGCCGCAACGCAGCCGATTCGAAATGACCGGGACAGGCTCTGAATATCCCACAACGCACGCAAACCTCGACCCCTGGCGACGCGTGGCTATGAGCCTTGCGCCGCCGCGGTTAACAAAGGGTTGCGATGGTCAGCCGGCGAGCGCCGGCACTCCACGCCCGATCTGGTGGAGCAACG
>CAZIVY010000466.1:0-11893 GCA_964542505.1 uncultured Rhodospirillaceae bacterium | reverse complement strand
GGTCGCCTGCGGATCGGCGCAATAGGCGACCAGGTCGCCGGTGCAAAGCATGTGGCGCGGCGGCATGCCGTGACCTTGCGCGGCGGCAAACAACGCCCGCGTCGCGTGGATGTTGCCATAGGGACCGCCGAAGACCAGCAGTGGGCCGTCGATGGCGCCGAGATCCAGGGCCGCGCTCATGGGGCGGCGCTATTTGGTGCCGTAAAGCCGGTCGCCGGCGTCGCCTAGTCCCGGCACGATATAGCCGTTTTCGTCGAGGCGTTCGTCGATCACGGCGGTGAAGACGGGGACGTCGGGATGGGCCGCGCCGAACGTGCGTATGCCTTCGGGGGCGGCGAGCAGGCAGACGAAGCGAATGGATCCGACGCCGATCTGTTTCAGGCGCGCGACGGCGGCGCAGGCCGAGCCGGCGGTGGCCAACATGGGATCGGTGACGATGACAAAGCGCTGGGCGATGTCGTGCGGCACCTTGAAGTAGTACTCGATGGCCTCCAGCGTGTCGTGATCGCGGTAAAGGCCGATGTGTCCGACAACCGCCTCGGGCAGGAGTTCAAGCATGCCCTCGAGAAGCGCGTTGCCGGAACGCAGGATCGACACCAGGCAGGGCCGCGGTCCCGCCAGGACCGGCGCCTGCATCGCCGTGAGCGGCGTCTCGATCGGCGCCGTGGCGAGGGGCAGGTTGCGCGTCACCTCATAGGCCAGCAGCACGCTGATCTCGCGCAACAGGCGGCGGAACTCCGGCGGCTGCGTCTCCTTGCGGCGCATTTCCGTCAGCTTGTGCTGGACCAGCGGATGTCCGATGACCGTGACGTTGTTCATCCCATTCTCCCGCCGCCCAGCGACGGCGGTGGTATTGGCCGCCGGGCCTATTTCTTCTCGACGATGCGGCCCTCGATGGCGGGCGACACCGTGCCCTTGGCGGCGATGTAATCCATCACCACGTTGGCCATGAGCGTCGCGGCGCTGGCGTCGATGACCGAGCGCGCCTTCTTGAGCGACGCGTAGCCGTCACCCCCGCCGGCAACATATTCGTTCGTCGCCAGCTTGTAAGTGGCGTTCGGGTCGAGCGGCTTGCCCCCGACGCTGACCTCGATAATCCGGCCGCCCTTGGGGCGCGAGGCGTCGAACACGAGCCTGGCGCCGGAAAGCTGGGGGAAGCGCCCGGCCAGGTCCTCGACCTGGCTCAGGCCTTCTTCCAACGCGGCGCGCAAATCGGCGCCGGAGATTTCCAGCAGCACGGTCAGATTGCCGAACGGCAGTTCGGTGAGGATGTCCTTGCGCGTCAGCGTGGCGCCGGCGTCGTAGGTGCGGTCGCCGCGTATGCCGCCGCCATTGGTCAGCGCCACATCGGCCTTGGTGAACTCGCGGATGGCGTCCGAGATCAAATTGCCGATGGCCGCTTCCTGCCGGCGCACGGTGGCGCGCCGGGAATCGAGGGCGACGGCGATCTTGCCCACCGGCGCCTTCAAGTTTTCGTCGAGCGTGTCCTCGTGCTTCTTGACCAGGGCGGCGATGGCCGGATCCGGGGCGACGCCGGCGGTGGTCACCATCCGCCATTCGCGCGGCCACACCCGGACCTTGGGGCCCTGCGGCGTTTGCGTCTTCTCGATCTCGATTTGGGCGACGCCCAAATAATGAGCGTCGTAGCCGACCTTGAAAATGAACACGCCGCTTTCGTAGATGTTGATGGGATCGTGATCGTGACCGCCGAGGATGACGTCGATGCCCTTGACCTCGCGGGCAAGTTCGCGGTCCCCGGCCAAGCTCAGATGCGTCAAGGCGACGACGGCGTCGGCGCCGCGATCCTTAAGTTCCTTCACGGCGGCGCGGGCGGCGTCGAGCACCGGGGCGAACTTGACGTCCGGACCGGGCGAGGCCAGATGGGTCGTCTCGGGCGTAATCACGCCGAAAAACCCGACGGTCAAATCGCCCACCTTGCGTGTCTGCGCGCCGGTCAGCGTCGCATAGAGCTTGCCGTCGGTCCCCAGGATGTTGGCGCCGAGCCAGGGGAATTTCGATTCGGCGATCCGCTTCCTGAACACCTCGGAGCCGAAATCGAATTCGTGATTGCCGACCACCGCCAGGTCTATGCCGATGGCGTTGGCGAGCTCGATCATCTGCGCGCCCTTGGTAATGCCCGACATCATCGACGAGCCCACCAGGTCCCCGCCCAGGGTGGTGATGGCTCCGGGCGCCTTGGCGCGCTCCTGGCGGAGCAGCGTCATCAACGGCGCGAACCCGCCACGGCCTTGCTTGGGGCTGATCTCGTAAACATCGTTGAGATGCAGGAAGGTGACGGTCGCGGTCTGGCCAAAGGCCGACGCGGCAAACGCGAAAACGGCGATGAAAGCACCCAGCATCCCATACGGGCGGCGGCGGCGCGTAAGCATGATTTTTCCTCCCCAATGATCCACAAGACGCTTAATCCCGGCGGCCGCGCGCCGCAGGGCGCAAATTCCACTGTCTAGACCTCGCGGACAAGGCTAATCTGATTGCCCGACAAGAACAATATGCAGGGAGAAATCGGAATGAAAACGGCTCTTTCGGCGATCCTGTCCGCCACCGCGCTGGCCGCCCTGGCGTTTGGCGCGCCAGCCCAGGCCCAGGACATCGCGCCGTCCATCGTATTCGACATGGGCGGCAAGTTCGACAAGTCGTTCAACGAGGCGGCCTATGAAGGCGCCGAGCGCTTCAAGCGCGAGACCGGCATCGCCTACCGCGAATTCGAGGTCACCAACGAAGCCCAGCGCGAGCAGGCGCTGCGCAACATGGCGCGGCGCGGCGCCACCGTTGTCATCAGCATCGGTTTTGCCCAGGCGTCGGGGCTGGAGAAGGTGGCGGCCGAATTCCCCAATGTGAAGTTCACCATCATCGACGCGGTGGTGGATAGGCCGAACGTCCAGTCGGTGGTGTTCAAGGAGCATGAGGGCTCGTTCCTGGTGGGCATGGCGGCGGCGCTGGCTTCGAAAACCGGGAAGATCGGCTTTGTGGGCGGGATGGACATACCGCTCATCCGCAAGTTCGCTGTCGGCTATGAGGAGGGAGCGAAGTACGTCTCCCCGCGCATCGAGGTGTTCCAGAACATGACCGGAACCACGCCCTCGGCGTGGAACGATCCGACGCGCGGCGGCGAGCTGGCGCGCAGCCAGTTCGATCGCGGGGCGGACGTGGTCTACGCGGCGGCCGGCGGCACGGGCCTCGGCGTCCTGCAGGCGGCCAAGGACAAGGGCAAGTTCGCTATCGGCGTCGACAGCAATCAGAACCATCTCCATCCCGGCTCCATCCTGACCTCGATGATCAAGCGCGTGGATCTCGCGGTCTACAACGCGTTCAAGACGGCGCGCGAGGGAACCTGGAAGCCGGGGATGCAGAACCTGGGGCTGGCCGAGGACGGCGTGGGCTACGCCGTGGACAATAACAACCGGAGCTTGATCACCGCCGACATGCAACGCCGGCTCGACACGGCGCGCGCCGACATCATCGCGGGCAAGATCAAGGTCACCGACTACATGGCCAAGTAAGCACGGCCAGCCCAAGAAGCAGGACGCGATGACGGTGGCAGCGCCCCCGCCGGCCATCGAGGCGCGCGGGATCAATCGCCGGTTCGGCTCGGTGCGGGCGAACCGCGACGTCTCGCTGGCGGTGCGGCCGGGGACCATCCACGGGATCATCGGCGAGAACGGCGCCGGCAAGTCGACGCTGATGGGAATCCTGTATGGGTTCTACCAGCCCGACAGCGGCGAGATACTGGTCGACGGACAACCCGTCCGCTTCCGCAGCCCGCACGACGCGCTCCGCGCGGGCATCGGCATGGTGCATCAGCACTTCATGCTGGTGGACACCTTCACCGTGATCGAGAACGTGGTTCTGGGGGCCGAGGGCGGGTTCCGCCTAAAGGGCGCGGTGACGGCCGCCCGGGCGGAGATCGAGCGCCTGGGACGCGATTACCACCTGGAAGTCCCGGCCGACGCCCTGATCGGCGACATGAGCGTCGGCCAGCGCCAGCGGGTCGAAATCCTCAAGGCGCTTTATCGCGGCGCGCGGATACTTATTCTCGACGAACCGACCGGCGTGCTGACGCCGCAGGAAGCCGATCACCTGTTCCGCATCCTGGGGGCGCTGAAGCGGGAGGGGAAGACCGTCATACTGATCAGCCATAAGCTGCGCGAGATCCTCGCCGTCACCGATAACGTGACGGTCATGCGGCGCGGCGCGACGGTCGCCGACGTCCGCACGGCGGAGACGAGCCAGGAGGCGCTCGCCGAGCTGATGGTGGGGCGCAAGGTCCTGCTGCGGGTGGAAAAGTCGCCGGCCCGCCCCGGCGAGGTCGTTCTCGACGTGGCCGAATTGCGGGTCGCCGATGCGGCCGGGGCCGAGCGCGTGAAGGGCGTGAGCTTCCAGGTTCGCCGCGGCGAGATCGTCGGCATCGCCGGCGTCGCCGGCAACGGCCAGTCGGAAATCCTCGAGGCGCTGGCGGGAATTCGCCCGATTTCCGGCGGCCGCATTCGCTGGAAGGGCGTCGACATCACCGACGACGCCGCCGCGCGATCCGCCAAGGGCATGCGCCGGCTCGGCCTCTGCCATGTGCCGGAGGACCGCCAGCGCGTCGGCCTGATCGCCGCTTTTGCCGCCAACGAAAGCGCCATTCTCGGCTATCACGACGACCGTCCCTACAACCGGGGAATTCTTCTCGACCACCGGATCGTGCGCCAGGAGTGCGAACGCCAGATGGCGGAATACGACGTGCGGCCGGCCAACGCCAATCTGCCGACGTCGGCGTTTTCCGGCGGCAACCAGCAGAAGATCGTCGTCGCCCGCGAGGTCGATCACAATCCCGATGTGCTGCTGGTGGGCCAGCCGACGCGCGGCATCGACATCGGGGCGATCGAATTCATCCATCGCCGCCTGGTGGCGCTGCGCGATGCGGGAAAAGGCATCCTCCTGGTCTCGGTCGAACTTGACGAAATCCTGTCGCTCGCCGACCGCATCCTCGTCATGTTCGATGGCCGCATCGTCGGCGAACTGACGCCGGCCGAGGCGAGCGAACGCACCGTCGGGCTGATGATGGCGGGAATCAAGGCCGAGGCGGCGTGACCGCTCGCGGTCAAGGCGCCGGCGCCCCGGCCTGGATCGGCCATATCGCCCTGCCGATCGTCAATCTGACGGCGGCGCTGGTGGTCTCGGCGCTGCTCATCTTCATGCTCGGCGGCGACCCGTTCCACGTCCTGACGCTGCTCGTCGCGGGCGCGTTCGGCGGCAGCGAGGTCATCGGCTACACGCTCTACTACGCGACCAGTTTCATCTTCACCGGGCTGGCGGTGGCGATCGCGTTCCATGCCGGGCTGTTCAATATCGGCGCCGAGGGACAAGCCTATATCGGCGGGCTTGGCGTGGGCCTGCTGGCCCTTGCCGCCGGCGGCCTGCCGTTCCTTGTGATATTGCCGCTTTCCATCGCCACCGCGGCGGCGTTCGGGGCGGGCTGGGCGCTTGGCCCCGCCTGGCTGCAGGCGAAGCGCGGCAGCCATATCGTCATCACCACCATCATGTTCAATTTCATCGCCTCGGCGCTGATGACCTATTTGCTCGTCAACGTGCTGATCAAGCCCGGCCAGCAGTCGCCGGAAACGCGCGAGTTCGCGCCCTCGGCGTGGCTGCCATTCATCCACGATTTCGCCGCCTGGTTGGGAATCGAGTTCGGCAGGTCGCCGCTCAATCTTTCCTTCCTGTGGGCGCTGGCGTGCTGCGCCGCCTTCTGGGTCTTTGTCTGGCACACGCGCTGGGGCTATCGCTTGCGGGCGCTGGGCTTGAACGAGGACGCGGCGATCTACGGCGGCGTGTCGCCGGCGCGGACCATCATCGTCGCCATGGCGATTTCGGGCGCGCTCGCGGGATTCGTCAGCCTGAACGAGATTCTGGGCTTTCAGCACCGCCTGCTGCTCAATTTCACCGGCGGCGCCGGGTTCGTGGGCATCGCGGTGGCGCTCATGGGCCGCAACCACCCGGTGGGCATCGTGCTCGCCGCGCTGCTGTTCGGCGCGCTCTATCAGGGCGGATCGGAGGTTTCGTTCGAGATGCCGAATCTCAATCGCGACATGATCGTCGCCATCCAAGGCTTCATCATCCTGATGTGCGGCGCGTTCGAGAACCTTTTCCGGCGCCGTCTCGAGGCGCTCCTGCGGCCGCGTGGCGCCGCGCCGGCCACGACCTAGAACGATGGGCGATTTCCTGCACATCGTCGTCCTGCTTGTCGATTCGACCTTGCGCGTGGCGGCGCCGCTGGTGCTGGCGGCGCTGGGCGGCCTGTTCGCCGAGCGGTCGGGCGTCGTCGATATCGGACTTGAGGGCAAGATGCTGTCGGCGGCGTTCGCGGCGGCGGCGACGGCGGCGGTCACCGGTTCGGCGTGGCTTGGGCTGGTTGCCGCGGTCTTCGCGTCGGTGGCGATGGCGCTGGTCCACGCCTTCGCCTGCGTCACCCATGCGGGCAACCAGGTGGTCTCCGGCATGGCGCTCAATATCGTCGCCTCGGGGTTGACCGCGGTGCTGGGCAATGCGTGGTTCCAGCGCGGTGGCCAGACGCCGCAGCTTACCGGCGAGGCGCGCTTCGCTCCCCTCGACCTGCCGCTGGCCTCGAGGCTCGCGGACGTTCCCGTGATCGGCGCCCTCTACTCCGAGATCGTCAGCGGCCACAATGTCCTGGTCTACGCCGCCGCCGCCGCGGTGCCGTTGGTGGGCTGGGTCGTCTACCGAACGCGCTTCGGCCTGCGGCTGCGCGCGGTGGGCGAAAACCCGGCGGCCGTGGACACGGCGGGCATATCGGTGGCGGCGATGCGCTACCGCGCGCTGATCGCCGGCGGCGTCTTGTGCGGGCTGGCGGGCGCCTATTTGTCCATTGCCCACAACGCCGCGTTCATCCGCGACATGTCCGCCGGCAAGGGCTATCTGGCGCTCGCGGCGCTGATCTTCGGCAAGTGGCGCCCGGCGCCGACCCTTGCCGCCTGCCTGCTGTTCGCCTTTGCCGACGCCATCCAGGTGCGGTTGCAGGGCGTCGCACTGCCCCTTATCGGCGTCATGCCGGTGCAGTTCATCCAGGCCTTGCCCTATGTCTTGACCGTGCTGCTGTTGGCCGGCTTTGTCGGCCGCGCCGTGGCGCCCAAGGCCATCGGCATTCCCTATGTGAAGGAAAGGTAAGTCTACCCGCCGCCGATCAGCCCGCGGACCAGGGCGCGGTGGCGCCGCAGAACCGCGGCCAAGTCGATGGTGGTCACGCGACCGTCGTGCACGATGACGCGGCCGTTGACGACGGTAAGGCTGGCTTTCCGGGGGCCGCAGAAAACAAGGCTGGCGACGGGATCCCATTCGGCGCCCGCGGTGTCGATGCCGTCGAGGCGGAAGGCGGTGAAGTCGGCGCACATGCCGGGCGCCAGATGGCCGATGTCGTCGCGCCCAAGCGCGGCCGCGCCGCCCCGTGTCGCCAGTTCCAAGGCGTCCCGCGCCGTCATGGTGGCGGCGCTCCCGGCGACGCGCTGAAGCAGCATGGCTTGGCGCGCCTCGTTGAGCATATGCCCGCTGTCGTTGGAGGCGGAACCGTCGACGCCAAGGCCGACGGTCACGCCGGCATCGAGCATCCGCCGGATCGGCGCGATGCCGCTGGCCAAGCGCATGTTGGAGCACGGGCAATGCGCGACGCCGGTGCGCGTGCGCGCGAACAGCGCGATCTCGGCGGCGTCGAGCTGGACGCAGTGCGCGTGCCACACGTCGGGGCCGAGCCAACCCAGGTCTTCGGCATAGCGCCCCGGCCGAACGCCAAATTTTTCCAGGCTGTAGGCGACGTCCTCGCTGTTCTCGGCCAAGTGGGTGTGCAGCCCGACCTTGCGCTCGCGCGCCAGCAACGCGGTGTCGCGCATCAATTCCGGGCTGACCGAGAAGGGCGAGCAAGGCGCGAGGGCAATGCGCAGCATCGCGTGCCGCGCGGGATCGTGAAAGCCGGCGATGACGCGCTCGCAGTCCTTCAGGATCGCCGGTTCGGACTCGGTCAGGCTGTCCGGCGGCAGGCCGCCCCGCGATTGCCCGATGCTCATGGCGCCGCGGGTGGCGGTGAAGCGGATGCCGAGCAATGCCGCGGCCTCGATCTCGTCATCGAGCCGGGCGCCGTTGGGAAACAGATAAAGATGGTCGGACGAGGTAGTGCAGCCGGTGAGAGCCAGCTCGCTCAAGCCGACAAGGGCGGAGACGTGGATGTGTTCGGGACCGAAGCGGCTCCAGATCGGGTAGAGGGTTCGCAGCCAGCCGAACAGCGGGGCGTTCTGGGCGGCGGGCACGGCGCGGGTGAGGGTCTGGAACAGATGGTGGTGGGTATTCACCAGGCCGGGCAGCAGCACGTGGCCGCGTGCGTCAATCGTCTCGTCGGCGGTCGGCGGCAACTCGGCGGCCGGCCCCACCTGTGCGATCACGCCATCGCGGCAGAAGATGCCGCCGCCGGCGATCTCGCGGCGGCCGCGATCCATGGTCACCAGCAGATCGGCGTTCTTGACGAGGAGCGTTGGCATGGGTTCGCGCCATCTGGGGGCAGAATATCCCAACCCATACTGCATGGCGCCCACCCGCCCGCAAAGCCCCTGCCGCGGCCGCTGGCGAAATTGCCCTATGTTCCGGCCCCCCCCGCCAAAGGTAGACTGCAAGCGGCGGAGGGAAGCGTTAGGTGAAGAAATCGAGGTCTTTGGACGACATGATGGCGCTCGCCCGCGAGGCGATGGCCAACGCCCATGCGCCCTATTCGAAATTCCCGGTGGGGGCATGCGTGCGCGCCGAGAACGGAAAGCTTTACGCCGGCTGCAACGTCGAGAACGCCGCCTACCCGCAGGGGCAGTGCGCCGAGGCCTCGGCCATCGGCGCCATGGTCACGGCGGGCGAGCGCAAGATCGTCGAGGTCGTGGTGATGGGGAGGAAGGGCGTGCTGTGCGCGCCGTGCGGCGGCTGCCGGCAGCGGCTGGTGGAGTTCGCCGCGCCCGGCACGCCGGTCCACATCTGCGACCCGAAGAAGGTGTTGCGAACATTGACGCTGGGCGAGCTAACGCCGCTGTTCTTCGGGCCGAAGACTCTCGGGAAAAAGACGTGACCGACGCGGCGCGGCAAATCGCGGCCCGGGTCGTGGAACTGGTTCCCGGCGCCGCGCCCCGAATCGGCATCATCCTCGGCTCCGGCCTGGGCGCGATCGCCGATGGCGTCGCTGGCGCCAAGGTTCTCCGCTACAGCGACCTGCCGGGATTCCCCATGGGCTCGGTCGCCGGCCATGCCGGCCGCATGGTGCTGGGAAAACTTGGCGGCGTCCCCGTCGTGGCGATGCAGGGCCGCGTCCATTTGTACGAGGGCATGGGGCACGAGAAAATCCAGATTTTCGTCCGCGCCTTGAAGCGGCTGGGCTGCGAGTGCCTGATCGCCACCAACGCCGCCGGGGGCTTGCGTGGCGACATGCCGGCGGGCAGCGTGATGATGATCGGCGATCACATCAACATGATGCCGGGCAATCCGCTGGTGGGGCCGAACGACGGCGCTTATGGGGAACGATTTCCGTCGATGGAAAACGCCTACGACGCCGGATTGCGCGAGCGCATGCGGAGCGTTGCCGGCCGCCTCGGTATCCGTCTGCACGAGGGCGTCTACGTTGGCTGCCTGGGGCCGAGTTTCGAGACGCCCGCCGAGATACAGGCCTTCGCCCGCCTTGGCGCCCATGCGGTGGGAATGTCGACGGTGCCGGAAGTGATCGTGGCGCGCCATTGCGGCCTGCGCGTCCTGGCGCTGTCGGTGATTACCAATCTCGCGGCCGGCCTCTCCGGCGGCCAGCACGGCCACGAGCAGACGTTAGCGGAGGCGGCGAGGGCCGCAACGACGGTGGGCCGGCTCATCACCGGCTTTCTCGAGGATTTCGGGCGCGATCATGGTTGATGTCGCGCGCAAGCTTATCGGTCTGCTCGACCTGACGAGCCTCGAGCCCGGCGACGACGAGGCGAAGATCGCCGATCTGTGCCGGCGCGCGGTGACCCGCTTTGGCACGGTGGCGGCGGTGTGCGTCTATCCGCGCTTTGCCAGGCAGTGCCGCGCCGCGTTGGCGGGTACCGGCGTGCGGGTCGCGGCGGTGGCGAATTTCCCCGATGGCCGCGCCGATGCGCGCGGCGCCGGAATCGAGACCCGCGCCGCGGTGGCGGAGGGCGCGGACGAAATCGACATGGTGCTGCCCTTCGAGGCGCTGCGGCGGGGCGAGCCAGCGGCGGCGCGCGCCGTTGTCGCCGCGTGCCGCGAAGCCTGCGGTCCGGGGGTTCGTCTCAAGGTGATTCTCGAGACCGGGGCGTTGGCCGAGCCCGGCCTTATCGCCGAAGCCAGCCGTCTGGCCATCGCCGAAGGCGCCGATTTCATCAAGACCTCGACCGGCAAGCGCCAGCCGGGCGCGACTCCCGAGGCGGCGCGCATCATGCTCGACGCGATCCGCGAGGCCGGGGGCCAAGTCGGATTCAAGGCGGCGGGCGGCGTGCGCACGCTCGATCAGGCGCGGGTCTATGTCGCCTTGGCGGAGACGGCGCTGGGCGCCGGCTGGTGCACGCCGGAAACGTTTCGCATTGGGGCGAGCGGCCTGCTCGACGTACTGTTGCGCCATCTTGGCGGCACGGTCGCCGGCGAAGCATCGGGCTATTGAATGGCGAGTTTCTTTCCCCAGGAGATCATTCGCCGCAAGCGCGATGGCGCGGCGCTCGGTACCGAGGAAATCGAATTCATCGTCCGTGGCATCACCGACGGCACGCTGGCGGATTCGCAGGTGGCGGCATTCGCCATGGCGGTGTTCTTTCGCGGCATGACCATGGAGGAGCGCGTGGCGCTGACCGGCGCCATGGCCGCCTCTGGCCGTACCCTCGACTGGCGGGGCGCGGGTCTGCCGGGACCGGCGCTCGACAAGCACTCCACCGGCGGCGTTGGCGACAAGGTCAGCCTGATACTGGCGCCGCTCGTCGCCGCTTGCGGCGGCGCCGTGCCGATGATCTCGGGGCGCGGCCTCGGGCACACCGGCGGCACGCTCGACAAAATGCAGGCCATTCCGGGTTATGACGTCGCTCCCGATGCGGAGAAGTTCCGCCGCGCCGTTGCCAGCGCCGGTTGCGCCATTGTCGGCCAGACCGCCGACCTGGCGCCGGCCGACCGCCGCCTGTACGCCATCCGCGACGTCACCGCGACGGTGGAGTCGATCCCGCTCCTTACCTCGTCGATCCTGGCGAAGAAGCTCGCCGCTGGCCTGGATGCCCTGGTCTTGGACGTGAAGTTCGGCAGCGGCGCCTTCTGCGTGCGCTTCGAGGAGGCGAAAGAACTGGCGCAGAGCCTGGTCACGGTGGCGAACCGCGCCGGCCTGAAGACCTTGGCGCGGCTCACCGACATGAACCAGGTGCTTGGCGATACCGCCGGCAACGCGGTCGAGGTTCATGAGGCCATCGACTTTCTTACCGGCGCGCGGCGCGAGCCGCGGCTCGAGGTCGTGACGCGCGCGCTCAGCGAGGAATTGCTTGTCTTGGGCGAGTTGGAGCGCACTCAAGCGGCGGCGGCGGCGGCCGTAGAGCGCGCGCTTTCGTCCGGCGCCGCGGCGGAGCGTTTTTCCAGGATGGTGGCGGCGATGGGCGGCCCATCCGACATTGTCGCGCGCCCCGGCCAGTATCTCGGCCGCTCCCCGGTGGCGTGGCCGGTCACGCCGGAACGCGAGGGATATGTGACGGCGGTTGACGCGCGGGGCTACGGTCTAGCGGTCATGGGCCTGGGTGGCGGCAGGCGGCGGCCGGAGGACCGCGTCGATCCGGGCGTCGGTTTGGCCGGCATACGCGGGCCGGGGGCGGTGGTGGGCCGCGATCGGCCCATCGCC
>CAZIVY010000465.1:0-1976 GCA_964542505.1 uncultured Rhodospirillaceae bacterium | reverse complement strand
GTAGTCGGGCGCGACCGCCAGATAGCCCGCTTTGGCCAGGCGCCGGCACGTGTCCTTGATGTACTCGTGGATGCCGAAGATTTCCTGGCACACGATAACTACCGGAAAGGCGGATCCGGCGGCCGGCTTGGCGCGGTAGCCGCCCATGTCGCCGCCGGCGACCGCGATTTTGACCTCGCCCACGGTCAGGCCCTGGGCGTCGGTGGTGACGATGGTCTGCGCCATCACTGGCCCGGCGGCGAGCGTGTAGCCGGCGGTGGCGGCCGAGGCGGCGATGAATCCCCGGCGGCTCAGCGGCGGGGTCGGTGGGAACAGCGCCGTTGTTTCGTCAAGCATGGAATTTCCTCCCCGGAATTGTTGACCGCCCGCCACTTTGAAGGTAGCGGGCGGTTCCGTCCAGTTTGGAATTGTCCGATCAGCTGGCCTTGGCCAAGAGGGGGGCTGTGGCGATCCTTACCCGCTGGCGGGGGAAGACGACGGTGACGGTCGTGCCTTGACCGGGCGCGCTGTCGATCTCGATCCGCCCGCCATGCAACGCCACCAGCGAGACGCAGATCGGCAGTCCGAGCCCCGTGCCCGCGTGCTTGCGCGTCAGTTCGTTGTCGAGTTGCTTGAAGGGCGCCAAAGCGAGCGGGATATGCTCGGGCCGCATGCCGATGCCGGTGTCGCGCACGGCGATGGCCAGCTCGTCCGACGGCCGCAGATAGGCGGTGACGTCGACGCGGCCGCCGCGCGGGGTGAATTTGACCGCGTTCGACAGCAGGTTGGCGAGGATCTGCTTGAGCGACCGGCTGTCGGCGCGCAATGCCGGAAGATCGGCGGCCACGTGCTGGCCGATGGCGATGCCGCCCTCATCGGCGCTGGCGGCGACCAGGCGCAACGCCGCCGCGATCGCCGCCGCCGCGTCGCAGTCCTCGTCGTGCAGATCGGCCTTGCCGGCTTCGATCTTCGACAAATCGAGAATGTCGTTGATCAGCGCCAGAAGGTGTTGGCCGCTGAGATGGATGTCGGCGGCGTATTCGCGGTAGCGCGGGTTTGCGACCGGTCCGAATATTTCCTGCTTCATGACTTCGGAAAAGCCGAGAATGGCGTTGAGCGGCGTGCGCAGTTCGTGGCTCATGTGCGCCAGGAACGCCGATTTCGCGCTGTTGGCGGAGGTCGCCTCGGCCAGCGAACGGTCGAGCCGCGTCAGCGTCGCCGTCGCTTCCGACAACTCGGCCACCTGGCGCTGGAGCGCCCGGTCTTTTTCCTCCGTCGCCGCGACAAAAGCCACCCGCTCGATCTCCGCTTTCTTGAACGCGCTGGCGATCTTGTGGCCGTAGAACGTCACCGCGCCCACCATGAGCACGATGATGCCGCCGAACAGGTACTCGAAGCGCTTGAGGAAAGCCGCCGCCTGGAATTGTTCGTCGAAATTTCCGTCCTGGATTTTCTGCACCCACCGCGTGGTGTCGCTGATGGCGGCCGACAGGTTGGCGAAGGTGCGGTCCATGGTCGCCATGCGCCGGGCGGCGTTTTCGGCGTCGCCCTGGCGAAAATAGGCGAAGATCTGCCGCGCCTCGCGAAGCATGGCGCTCATCGCCGCGTCGATGCCGTCCAGGCGCGCGTGCAGCGCCACGGCGTCCTCGCCCCGCGCGTCGGCGGTCAGGTCGCGGCGCAACTCGGCGAACTGGCGGTTGTATTCCCCGAGCGCCAAGTCTTGGCGCCGCATCTCGCTCTCGACATCGTGCGAATCGAAGATGTCGTTGCCGGGGGCGTTGACGGCGAACGCCTGCACGCGCAATTCGCCCAGTTGCGCTCCGCGCTCGGCCCAATGCTGATTGACCTCGATCGAGTCCTCGTAGATCGCCATGATCTTGTGGTTGAGGTAGAGGCCGCCGCCCACGGCGAGCAGGTCGAACGCCGCCAGCGCGTAATAGACGAGATGCCATTTCGGCCGCGTCGCGCGTGCGCGCAGGGGCGGATTGGCGCCGCGG
>CAZIVY010000464.1:0-2558 GCA_964542505.1 uncultured Rhodospirillaceae bacterium | reverse complement strand
GGCCAGGCGTTTGCATCCGACCCGCGCGGTTTTTTCGCCACCGGGGTGAAGCCGGTATTCAAGCTAACCACCAAACAAGGCCCGGCGCTGAGGCTGACCGGCGATCACCTCGTTCGGCGGGTGGCGCGGCAAACGCGATGGGCCCTCGAAGGCGAATGGCGCCAGGCGTCAGCGCTCGTTCCCGGCGACGAGTTGATCGTTCACGACCATCGCCGGGCGCCTTCATGGGCGGGCGATGGCACGGAGGGCGAGGGATATCTTCTCGGCCTTCTCATCGGCGACGGCACTCTGAAAGAGGACGCTGGGGTTCTGTCTGTCTGGCCGCAACGGGCGGTGGCGAACGGCCCGCCGGTCGAGGACGGCTCAAGCGGCATCATGGCGGCGGCGCTCGACGCCGCGCGCCATTTGCCCCGGCGCGCTTTGCGCGCCGAGTATCACGAGGAGGGCGGCTCCGCCGCCCGGCGCGCTTTGCGCGCCGAATACTACGAGGAGGGCGGCTCCGCCGCCCGGCGCGCTTTGCGCGCCGAGTATCACGAGGAGGGCGGCTCCGCCGCCCGGCGCACGGATTTCGGTGGCTGGTTTCCGGTTCGCGGCGGCAAGGAATACCGATTGAAGCTCACCGCGCTCGGCGACCTTGGCCGGCGCTTCGGCATGGCTCCGGGCAACAAGACCGTCACGGCGGCGATGGAGGCCGCCTCGGCGGCCTTCCAGAAGGGCGTGCTGCGCGGCCTGTTCGACACCGACGGGAGCGTCCAGGGACACCAGGCCAAGGGACTGAGTGTCCGCTTGGCGCAAAGCGATCTGACGCTTTTGTTACGGGTGCAACGGATGCTGCTCCGCTTGGGCATTCGCGCCACCGTTTACGAGGATCGAGAATCCGCGCATGAACTTGTGCTGAGCGGCGACAACATCGCGCTGTTCGCCGACCGCATCGGCTTTGCCGACACGGCGAAAGCGGGGCGCTTGCGGCGCGCGTTGGCGAATTACCGGCACGAACTCAACCGCGAACGATTCACCGCCACCGTGGCATCCGTGGCCGCGGATGGCGAAGCAGAGGTTTTCGACGCCGCGATTCCCGGCATCAATGCCTTCGACGCCAACGGCCTTTACGTCCACAACTGCGGCGAACAGCCGCTGCCGCCCTATGGCGCCTGCCTGCTGGGCTCGATCAACCTCGCGCAATTGGTGCAGGATCCCTTCGCCGACGGCGCGCGCCTGGACGAGGACGAACTCACGCGCCTGGTCCCGCTGGCGGTGCGCATGCTCGACAACGCCATCGACGTTTCCAACTACCCGCTGGCGGCGCAAGGCCTGGAAGCGCGCGCCAAGCGCCGCATCGGGCTCGGCGTCACCGGCCTGGCCGACGCGCTGATCATGGTCGGGGCGCGCTATGGATCGGCGCGGGCGATCGCGCTGACGGAATCCTGGATGCGGACGCTGCGGCGCGCCGCCTATTTGGCCGCGGTGGAATTGGCGCGCGAAAAAGGCGCCTTCCCGCTTTACGACCGCGACAAGTACCTGGCCGGCGAAACCGTGCGCGGGCTGGACGACGACGTGCAGGCCGCCATCGCCCGCCACGGCATCCGCAACGCGCTGCTCACCTCGGTGGCGCCCACGGGCACGATTTCGCTCCTCGCCGGCAATGTCTCCTCGGGGCTCGAGCCGGTGTTCAGCTTCCACTACACCCGCAACATTCTCATGCCCGACGGCGCGCGCCGCGAGGAAGAGGTGACCGATCACGCCTACAGCCTCTACCGGCGGCTGAAGGGCGAGACGGCGCCGCTCAACGACGCCTTCGTCGACGCCCAGGCGCTGACCCCCGCCGACCATGTGCGCATGCAGGCGGCGGTGCAGAAATATGTCGATTCCTCGATCTCGAAAACCATCAACGTGCCCGAGGACATTTCCTTCGACGACTTCAAGGGCATCTACCAGCTCGCCTACGACCTCGACTGCAAGGGCTGCACCACCTACCGCCCGAACATGGTGACCGGCGCGGTGCTGGCGGTGAAGAAGGACAAGCCGGCCCAGGCCGAGCTGCCGCTGACGGCGCCGGCGGCCAAGGCCCGCGACGCCTTCGAGGCCGGGGGCGTGGTCTACATGACGCGGCCGCTGGACCGGCCGGAGGCGCTGCCGGGGCGCACCTACAAGATCAATTGGCCGGAATCCGAGCACGCCATCTACATCACCATCAATGACATCATCCAGGACGGCCGCCGGCGGCCCTTCGAGGTGTTCATCAACTCCAAGAACATGGAGCACTACGCGTGGACGGTGGCGCTGACGCGGATGATGTCCGCCGTCTTCCGCCGCGGCGGCGACGTTTCCTTCGTGGTCGAGGAATTGAAGGCGGTGTTCGACCCGCGCGGCGGGCAATGGGTGGGCGGGCGCTACGTGCCCTCGTTGCTGGCCGCCATCGGCGAGGTGATCGAGCAGCACCTGATCGACATCGGCTTCATCGCCGACAGCGGCCGGCCCGCGGCGGAAGCGGCGCGGCAGCGCAAGGCGGTGGGCGACAGCCACGCCGGCGCGGAACTCCGCTTCCGCCAATGCCCGAA
>CAZIVY010000463.1:0-28250 GCA_964542505.1 uncultured Rhodospirillaceae bacterium | reverse complement strand
AGCGTTCTGCTATAACCGATATGGAGGGTGCCGAATAAGCATCTCGACTCCACCTCATCGTTGGTGACATACGCAGAAACCTTGGCCCGATCTTTGATCGGGCGACGACCTCCGGTCGTCCAAATGGAATCCCGCCCACCGCCGGGCTGTTGCTAGCCGGGCCGACGCTGTGGCGGGATTTCCGCGAGTGGCGCGCAACGCAACGCGAATGGCGCTTCGCGCAACGCAAGTCGCGCGCCATGCAAATTGGCGTTCGGCGAATCAGCGCGGCAAGCTTGAAATGAAATCGGCGATGGCGGCGTAGGCTTCATCGCCCAGCCCGTCATTATGGCGCCGTCCGGGCAGAAACAGGCCGCGCTTGGGCGCCGCGGCCGCCGCCAGGACACGCTGGCCGTGGGCGAGCGGCACCACCTCGTCGGCTTCTCCCTGGACCACCAGGAGGGGCGCCCGAAGATGGGGCGCACGCGCCAGGTTGTCGAAGCGGTCGCTCACCAGCCAGCGCGCCGGCAGGTACCAGTATATTTCCTGCGCCAGATCGGCGATCGAGACATAAGGCGCTTGCAGGATCACGCCCCGCATTTGGTGGCGCGTTGCCAGCCAGGTGACCACGCCGGTGCCCAGGCTTTCGCCCCACAGCACGATCTCCGCGCTGGCGATGCCCTGGGCGGCCAAAGCGCGCAATTGGGCTTCGCCGTCGGCATAGAGGCCCTTCTCCGAAGGTCGGCCGGGATTTCCTCCATAGCCGCGATAGGAGGCCAGCACCGCCCCGTAGCCGGCGCGGACGAGCGGCAGCAGCACCGGCAGGCGATGGCCGTGATGCCCGGCATTGCCGTGAAACAGCATGACCGTAGGCGCCCGCCGTCCGCCGGCGTCGGTGGCCGCTAATTTCACCCAGAAGCGGAGCTCGAGCCCGTCCTCGGTCGGCGCCGTTACCTCCATTAGTCCTGCGGCCCGCAGGTACGCGGCATCCGGACGCGATGGGTCGGGAAAATAGAGCAGCCACCGTTGCAGCCAAAACACCAGCAGGACGATGACCACCCAAGCCAGCGCCAGGGTAAGCGCCAGTCTGGTCCATTCAGTCATTGACGGTCTTTTTCTGCTCGCCACGCGGCGGCGCGCGGCGGCGTAATCGCGCGCTTGGCAGGCTGTTGAAAATCCCTCCAGGTCGTCATCGCGAGGCCACAGAGTGGCCCCCCCTTGGCTCTGCCCTGGGGCGATCCAGGGAAATGGAGAGAATCCCCCTGTTTCTGGATTGCCGCGTCGGCAGCCTGCCCTGAGCGCCGCGCCCCTTCGAGACGCCGCCTGGTGACGGCTCCTCAGGGCAAGGCGCGCGTCGAAGGGGCCTCCTCGCAAAGACGGTTGCGAGGTTTTCCGGCAGCCTGCTAGCCGACGTGCTTCGCCGGCGAAGACGCCAGCTCATCGCTCGCAGCGGCCGCGGGTGTCGGCGCATGGCGCGGGATCTCCTGCTCAACGCCGGGCGGGATCATGATCGAGAGGCGAGCCGGACGGCGATCCCCCGGCTGGGAGCGCCCCTTGCCCAGCAGATCGTCACGGTACCACAGCGCCGCCGCCAAAATCCCCGCCATGGCCAGCGCGGCGATCAGCGCCAGATTGGACGACAATTTGCGCCGGCGCGTATCGATCGGCTCGTCGTCATAGGCCATTTGGGGCCGCGGCTCGTCGCGCCAGCCTTCACCCTGATCCGCCGCCATCGGGGCGTCGGAAAAGACCGGTTCCGGCGGCGCGACGCCCGCCGCGGACATGTTCCATGAATGCGCCGACGCCACCTCGCGATCGCGCGCTATCGTCAACAATTCGTCGGCCTTCTGGCGCGCATAAGCCATCGCCTGCTCGGATTGCGCTTCACGTTCGCGCGCGCGGGCGATGATGCGTTCAGCCTCCCATTCCGCCCGGTCGGGACTCGACCGCGCTTCACGCTCGCGCACGTCGCGCACCGCCGCCTCCACCTGCTCTTCGCGCCGGCGCATGTCGCGCGCCGCGTCTTCGATCTGCCGCTCGCGCTGCTGCGCCTGTTGGACCAACTGCTCCGCCTGCTTCGTGAGCGCCTCGGCGCGCCGCCGCGCATCCTCCTCCTGGGCGATGGCGCGCCGCATCAGGGCGTCGCTGTCGGCCGCCTTGGCGTTGGCGCGTTCCACGGCCTCGGTCGCCTGCCGTTCGAGGTCGATCAGGCGATCGCGCGCGCGGTCGAGTTCGCGTTGCGACTGCTGATGTTCGCCGGTGGCCCGCGCCGCTTCCTCGGCCTGGCGGCGGGCGTCGGCGAGCATTTGCACCGACTTCTGCCGCCCGTCATTGGCGTAGCGTTCGGCGTCTTCGCGCGCCTGGTCCAGCATTCTCGCCGCCCGCTGCTCGATATCGGCCTCGGCGCCGCGGCCCGCCTGCGCCGCTTGCGCGACCATTTGGTTGGCGCGCGAGATCGCCGCCTCGGCTTGTTGTTCCAGCTCCTTGGCGCGGTTCAACGCTTCCGCTTCGCGGGCCCGCGCCATCGCCAGCGCGCGATCGGCATCGGCCTGGCGGCGTTCGGCCTGCTCCAAGAGCTCGCGCGCCCGCCGCTCGGCGTCATTCACGGCGCGAAGCGAGACTTGCTCGTTCTGCTTGAGACGCGCATCCGCGAGTTCGAGATCCTGACGCGCCTGGGTCAGCTGCCGTTCGGCATATGCCAGGCGCTCCGCTTGCGCGCTGTCGGCGCGGCCGGAATCGGCGCCGGTGTTGTCGAGGGCTTGCCGCGCCTGGGCCTCGGCCCCGCGGGCGCGCGCGAGCGCCTCGTCGGTTTCGCGCTGGCGTTGCTCGATGTCGGCGGCCATCCGCGCCACTTGCGCTTCTTGTTGCTTGGCGCGCTCGACGATATCCCGCGCCTGCTCCTCCGCCCGGCGCAGCGCCTCGCGCGTGTCGGCGTCTCCTCCTCTCTTGCCGCCGGCCGCCGCCGTCAGCAGGTTTCCGCCGTCCATGTCCTGGCTCAACGTCGCCATGTACATGACGCGGCCGCTTTCGTTCTTGACCGGCACCTTGAAGGTCAGCCAGCGGTGGGTGCGCCCCTCGCCGTCGGTGAATTCCTGCTGGAAGGGCGCCGCCGGCTCGCCGGACTTGATGATCTCGCGCTCCACCTCGGCCGCTTTCGGATCGTGGCGCTTGCCCAGCAATTCCGCCGGGGTCAAGCCGATGGCGTTTTCCGGCGGGACGGCGAAGATCGTCGCCTGGCGCGCGTTGAGGAACAGATAGCGGCCTTCCAGATCCTGGCAGCTCAGCATCACCGGCAGCGCATCGACCACCGGCCCGGGCACGGTCGCGCGTCCCGCCCCGGCGGCGCGCTTGACCACGTTATGGATGCGCAGCGAACCGAGTTGCTTGCTCACTCGCCGGCCGCGCCAATAAAAGAACACGGCGCCCAAGGTCGGCAGCAGGCTGAGCAGATAGGGATCGATCCAGATATCCAAGATATCCATCGGTACTCGCGAAACGGTCACCTGCCGGCAAGCCACGGGCCAGCAGCCGCCCGCGCCGGACAGACGAGGGCGATTTCAAAATATTGCCAATTGGTTACCGAAATCCGAACGGGCGGGAATCCGGCCGTCGCCGGCCGGAATTCCTAACCGAGTCTAAAGCTCCCTGAGGACGCGGATGCCGTAGTGATAGGTCCGTTCCTCGGCATCGTTCCGATAGCGGCTGGCGGAGCGGCCATCGCGCGGCCGGTCATCCCAGGCGCCGCCGCGCAGGACCCGGTCCGCGCAGCCGCCGGCGGTCCAGGCGCTGCCGTCGCGGGGCGCGTTAGCGTAGCTGGGAAACCAGCAATCCTCGACCCACTCCATGACATTGCCCAGCATGTCGTGCAGCCCGAAGCCATTGGCCTCGAAGCTTCCCACTGGCGAGGTAAAGGCGTAACCGTCCCGGCAATTGGCGATCCCCCATTGGGGATGGAGCTCGCGCACCGTCAGATCGGCCAAGTTCGCGTGCGTGCAGCCCGTGTCCGCGGATTCCCCCCAGTATCGCGCCGAGACCGTCCCGGCTCGGGCGGCGAATTCCCATTCCGCCTCGCTCGGCAGGCGATAGACGTGGCCGGTCCTGCGGCCGAGCCATGCCACATATGTCTTGGCGTCCCGCCACGAGACGTGGATGACCGGGCGGCGCCCGCGGCCCCATCCTTCGTCGCCCGGCCGCTGCTGGCACCCGCCCGCGGTTACGCAAGATTCCCATTCATCGAAGGTGATCTCGTATTTCCCCAGCGCGAACGGACGCGCGATGGTGACCGCGTGGGCCGGGCCCTCGAGCCGTTGCCGGCCCTCCTCCGCTTCGGCCGAGCCCATGATGTAGCTGCCCGCCGGGACCACCACCATTTCCGGGCATTCGGCGCAGTCCTGGAATGTCCGTCCCGGTTCCGCCGCCTCGCATGGAGCGGCGAGGGCAATGGCGGCCATGATCGAAATCATGGTGAGCCCGGTGGGACTCGAACCCACGACCCCGTGATTAAAAGTCAAAAATAGAGGCATTTCGCGCCATCTCATTGCATCGCAGAGCTTATCATTTTTCCCTTGTAATCCGCCAGTTTATCGTCGCATGCTGTCTCACAGCTTCTGATTGCAGCGCACGCCAAATGTTGCGCTGGCGTTACAACGGACGGTTCTTTGATTTGCGCGCACGGTTCTCTGATCGCCTCCTCCGAAGCGTGAAAGCGCCCACTGCCGGCGCGCGGCCGATCGAGCTTTGGGACGATTTAATCCGCGGTCTGGGCTTCCGAGTTGGCCACTCCGGCAGTCGCACGTTCCACGTCATGACCAGGGTCCACGGTCGCCAGGCCCGCCACGTCGTCGGCCCCTACCCCGCGACCAAGTTGAAGGACGCCCGGGAGGAGGCGGGCGAGATCATCCGCCTGGCCCGCAGGGGTGTCGATCCGCGCGAGCAGCGGCGCCAGGCCCGGCGCGAAGCCGAGCGCGCGCTGCGCGATTCCTTCGCCGCCATCGCTCAAGACTTCGTTGAGCGCTACCAGAAGCCGCGCAACCGGCGTTGGGCCGACGTGGATCGCACCCTCAAAGTCAACGTCGCCCCGGCCTGGGGCGAGCGGCCGATCGCGTCGATCACCCGGCGCGAAGTGGTCGAGCTTCTCGAACGGTGCGCCAAGGAACGCGGGCCCTATTCGTCGAACCGCACGCTGGCGGCAATCCGCCGGCTGTTTTCGTGGGCAGTCGAGCGCGACGTGATTGACACGAGCCCCGTGGCCAACGTGAAGCCGGTGGGTAAAGAAGTCTCCCGCGACCGCGTGCTGCGCGAACACGAACTCCGGGCCTTCTGGCAGGCGACCGATGGCGATGACTATCCGTGGTCCCCGTTCTTGCAGATGCTTCTCCTTACCGCGCAACGCCGCCGCGAGGTCGCGACCATGCGCTGGCAAGACCTCGACCTCGACGGCGAGGCGCCACGCTGGTCGATACCGCGCGAATTCGTGAAGGCCGATCGGGCGCACGACGTGCCGCTCGCGCCACAACTCGTTGCTATTCTGAAAGACCTGCCCCGCCATCAAGGCCCCCACGTCCTCACCACGGGCGACGGCACCGCGCCGATCTCGGGTTTTACAGGTCTGAAGCGCCGCCTCGACAAGAGGATGCTCGACCTTGTGCGCGAGGGCGCGGAGGACGATGGCGATAATCCCGAGAAGATCGCGCTTGAACCCTGGCGACTGCACGATCTCCGCCGGACAGCGGCGTCCAACATGGCGGCGCTCGGTTTCCCGCCGCATGTTGTCGGCGCCGTGCTGAACCATAGCCCCGGCGGCACGCACGGCATCACCGCGATCTATGTCAGATTTAGATACGACGACGAGAGACGCCGGGCACTCTCCGCCTGGGCGAACCGACTCATGCAGATCGTAACCCAGGCGCCACCCGCAAACGTAGTGGCGCTCGCGCGGTGACGCCTTAGCTGCACTGCGCGGCTAGGGCCTGCAGCCCGAACGCCGGCGTCCCTACCGCCGGTTGCCGCGCTTCCTTCCCGTAGGGGTGCCTGTAGGGGGCACCATGCCACGCTCACCGCGCCAGATGTCTGACGATCCTCTTTTCAAAATCTTCGACGGACGGATCCCCCAGATCGCCACCAAAGCCGAGGTCGACGCAATTGCCGCTCGGCTTGAGGACGACACGGGCCGTGTGGTCGACCGGGCGACGCTAACAACCGAAATCAATCTCTCCGTTGCGTGGGTCGCTGTGCTGGGCTTTTACAAAGCCCCACGCCCGAATTGGGACAAGAAGATGGCCGAAGGGTGGGCTGCATCACGGCAGATGCTGGCAATCTTGCGTCGGTCTAGACCCGTTTTGATAAAAGCCATTGTGGCGCTTTGGGCCCTGGCATTGGAAGAGCCTTCTGGACGGGTGGTCGGGCCGGAGAGCGTGGTTCCGCTTGTCAAGGTATTGGAGGCTGTCGATCGGGCCGATGGCCCGCTGGAACGCCACGTAGCCAAATTCCGGCTGCCCTGCGGACGGCCGGAGAAGTGGGATCAGCAAGCGATTGTCGAGAAACTCGCCGGGAGCTACCATCGCCTCACGGGCCAACGTGCTACGACATCATTCCTGCGCAGTAGCTCCGATCGGGGCGGGCCATTCGTCGCCTTTGTGAACGACGTTCTCGACATCGCCGAGCCCGGCCGTAACCACGCCGGGCTCGGCACCGCCGTCGAAAACGCGCTGCGGCAGCTGCGGAAGAAAAACCAGGCTAGTAAGGGGACTTGATACGCCCCACGGCTTCGCGCCGACGTGCTATGCGGCTCTGTGAAACACCTCACGGAGTCCCAGCCATGACCAAACATTCCCGAACGCCCGCTCAGATCCAAAGTGTAGCGCCCCGTCGGACGGCGCCCCGCTGCGCTGCCGTGGCCAAGGGTCGGCGTGTTTTGCGCCTGCCTGCGGTGGTGGAGCGCATCGGCCTGAGTCGGGCGACGGTCTATCGCCGCCTCGGGCACCTTCGCATCAAGCTCGGCAAGAATTCGGTGGGCTGGCTCGAAGACGACATTGCTGCGTGGATCGCGGAGCGAGTCGCCGAGCGCGACGCAGCGGCGGTCGAATAGGTGGACGGACGACACTAGGCCAACAAACGACGCGTCATGAGCCGCTGCAAACTCGGCTGCGGCGTTAACGCCACCAGTCGGAGCGAGTCGACCAACAGCACAAGAGGCGCGCAGTGACCATCAATCCGAATTTCTTCACGCCGTGGTCGGTTCAATACGGCAGCGCGGCGCGATTATCGGGAACTGTGGGGGTGGCGGCATGCACCCGAAGGGCACCGCGAAAGCTCGAAGCCCAAGGCCGCCCGGCGCGCTGCCCGCGCCGCAGCCGATCGACAATGAGCTAGACGATGAAGTCCTGCTCTGACCCAGCGCGCCCCGATGCCGCCGAGCTTGCGGCGATGCTCGCAAGTCGCGTCGATGATCTGGCGCGCGAGTTGCTGCCCGCCGCGAAGCAATGCGGCTCGTACTACACGATTGGCAACGTCGCTGGCGACCCCGGCAAGTCGCTCGTTATTCACCGCGCCGGGCCGAAAACTGGCCGCTGGCGCGACTACGCGACTGACGACCACGGTGACATGCTCGATCTGATCGCCGCGTCGCTCGGACTCGACACGCATGGTGCGATGGAATGGGCGCTCGACTATCTCGGACAATCGGATCGCCCGGCGCCCACCGCACGGCGCGGGCGCGCGCCAAGGTCCGCGACAACGCCGCCCGCACAAGACCGACGCGAGCGGGGCAACCGGTTGGCAGCTCTTGAACTGTGGGCCAGAGCGCGGCCCATCGCCGGCACGCTTGGCGAAACGTACTTGCGAGCGCGCGGCATTACCATCGATCTGCCGGCGTCGTTGCGATTCGTCGCATCGTGCAAGCACACACAGATCGGCTTGTTGCTGCCGGCGCTCATTGGCGCGATCACAGGCCGCGACCGCAAGATCACGGCGATAACGCGCATCTATCTGCGTAGTGACGGAACCAGGAAAGCTGAAGTTCCGACGCCCAAGATGACGCTCGGCCCGATGGGCGATGGTGCCGTGCGGCTTGGTCCCGCCGGCGATATTCTCGGCCTGGCCGAAGGCTGCGAAACAGCATTGTCGGCGATGCAGCTTTATGGCGTTCCCGTATGCGCCCGCCGACATTCAGAGATTCATCGAGGCCGGCCGGAAGTCGAAGCCCGGCCAGGAAAGGGTGCCGTGATCTGCCGGAATGGCACGCCCGGCCGGTCATTGAGGATTCGCCGTACCAAGCCGAAGACGGGTCGATACATCCGCCTTGAGAACAAGCCTGTATCAGGGGCCGTGAGCGTCCCGCCGGTGGTACAGGCATAATCCGCTCCGATACGCACCTACGAGCGCAAGGTGGCGCAATTGGAAGCGGTGGAAAAGGCGGCCGGTTCCAACAGGACCGCATGCTATTCGGCTTAAACCGATAAAAATCTCTATTCCCCTTCCTTACTTCATGAAAACTCCCTAATCTGACCTTGGGAGGCGCGTTAATGCCCGGATTATCCGCCGGCACGACCCTGGAGGACATGCCGGAGGCGTTTGTCTCCGACACCTCGATCACGCGCGAGGTATCGCGGGCGGTCAAGGCCGGACGGCTGCGCAAGCTCGCCTCCAGGCTTTATACCCGGAACCTGACAGACACGCCCGAGGCGGTGGTCCGGCGCAACGTCTGGAACATCGTCGCCGGCTACTTCCCCGGCGCCCTGATCGCCGATCGCACCGCGCTGGAAAACACGCCCGCCGAGGATGGTTCCGTCTGCCTGGTTGCGGAGCGCGGCAAGGATGTCAAGTTGCCGGGCCTCGTGCTCCGGCCAAGGCGCGGGGTCGGACCGCTGCCGTCCGACCGCCCCTTCATCGCCGGCCTGGTCCTCAGCTCCACCGCCCGCGCCTATCTCGAAAACATGCGTGCCTCGCGGGCGCGCAGCGGCCTTGTGGCGCGCACCCTCGCGCGCCGGCAGATCGAGGAGCGCCTCGATACCCTGATGCTGCGCGGCGGCGAGGACGCCGCGAAGCGCCTGCGCGACGAGGTGCGCGCCGTCGCGCCCGCTCTCGACATGAAGGAGGAGGCGGCGGAGCTCGACGCGCTGATCGGCGCGTTGCTCGGCACGCGCGAGGCGAAATTGAGCGCGCCCGCCGCCCTGGCGCGACGGCAGGGGCGCCCCTACGACCCCGACCGGCTGGCGCTGTTCCAGGCGCTGCAAGCGGCGCTCCGCGCCCATCCACCATTGACCCGTCTTGCGCCCGAGCGCGGCCCGGAGGGGAATGCGACGCTCGCCTTTTTCGAGGCGTACTTCTCGAACTTCATCGAGGGCACGGAGTTCGCGGTCGAGGAGGCCGCCGACATCGTGTTTCGCGGCGTCATTCCCAACGAGCGGCCCGAGGACGCCCACGACGTGCTCGGCACCTGGCGCATCGTCTCCGACGCCGCCGAGATGCGCCGCACGCCGCAGGACGGCGCCACGCTCGTCCGGCTCCTCAAGGCGCGCCACGTGGCGATCATGGAACACCGCCTCGACAAGCGCCCTGGCGAATTCAAGCTGGCCGAAAACCGCGCCGGGTCCACCGTCTTCGTCGCGCCCGATCTCGTCGCCGGAACGCTCGATCAGGGATTCGATCTTTACCGGAGCTTGGAGCCGCCGTTTCAGCGCGCCGTCTTCATGATGTTCCTGGTCGCCGAGGTCCATCCGTTCGCCGACGGCAACGGGCGCACCGCGCGCATCATGATGAACGCCGAACTCGCCGCCGCCGGCGAGGAGCGCATCGTCATCCCGACCATCTATAGGGCGAACTACCTCTCCGCCCTCAAGGCGTTGTCGCAGACCGGGCGGGTGGAGCCGCTGATCCGCATGCTCGACTACGCGCAGAAATGGACCGCCGCCGTCGATTGGCGCACGGTCGAGGAGACCCGGCGCGAGCTCGACGCCTGCAACGCCTTCCTCGACCCCAACGTGGCCGATCAGGAAGGAAAGCGCCTGCGGATGCCGGGAGGGGTGGGCGCTTGACGAAAGAACGGCATAAACCGGAACGCGAGGGGGCAAGCATGGCGCGAGGACAACCGAGCAAGACGCCGTCCAACAGCGAAGCTAAGCCGACCGGCAACGGCGCCATTGTGGGGTACGAATCCCAACTCTGGCAGATGGCCGACGCGCTGCGCGGCAGCATGGACGCGGCCGAATACAAGCACGTCGTCCTCGGCCTCATCTTCCTCAAGTTCATCTCGGACGCCTTCGAGGAACACCACGCGAAGCTCGTGGCGGAGAAGGCAAGCGGCGCCGACCCCGAGGACCCGGACGAGTATCGCGCCCAGAATATCTTTTGGGTACCGCCCGAGGCGCGCTGGGCGCACCTCAAGGCGCAGGCGAAGCAGCCCACTATCGGCCAACTCGTCGACGACGCCATGGCGGGCATCGAGCGCGACAACTCCGCGCTCAAGGGCGTGCTGCCCAAGGACTACGCCCGCCCGGCGCTCGACAAGCAACGGCTTGGTCAGCTCATCGATCTGGTCAGCAATATCAAGATCGGCGACGCCGAGAGCCGCTCCAAGGACGTGCTCGGCCGCGTGTACGAATATTTCCTGTCGCAATTCGCGAGCGCCGAGGGCAAGAAGGGCGGCGAGTTCTACACGCCGCGCTGCGTGGTGAAGCTGCTGGTTGAAATGCTGGAGCCGTACCGCGGCCGGGTGTACGACCCCTGCTGCGGCTCCTCGGGCATGTTCGTGCAATCGGTGGAGTTCATTGACGCGCACAAGAGCGGAAACGGCAACGGGGGCAAGGTAAAGACCGACATCTCGATTTATGGGCAAGAGTCGAACTACACCACATGGCGCCTGGCAAAGATGAACCTCGCCATCCGCGGGATCGAGGGGCAAATCGCGCACGGCGACACCTTTCACAACGACCGCCACCCCGACCTCAAGGCCGATTTCATTCTCGCCAATCCACCGTTCAACGTGAGCGACTGGGGCGGCGAGCGCCTGCGGGACGACAAGCGCTGGCAGTACGGTGCGCCGCCCGCCGGCAACGCCAACTTCGCCTGGGTGCAGCACATCGTGCATCACCTCGCGCCCGCGGGCGTCGCCGGTTTCGTGCTCGCCAACGGCTCGATGTCGTCGAACCAGTCCGGCGAGGGCGATATCCGCAAGAGCCTGATCGAGGCCGAGCGCGTGGATTGCATGGTCGCGCTGCCGGGCCAGCTTTTCTATTCGACGCAAATCCCGGCCTGCCTGTGGTTCCTCGCGCGCGACCGCAAGAATGGGAAATTCCGCGACCGCCGCGGCCAGGTGCTCTTCATCGACGCCCGCAAGCTCGGCCCGCTCGTGGACCGCACCCACCGCGAGTTGACCGACGAGGACATCGCCAAGATCGCCGGCGCCTACCACGCCTGGCGCGGCGAGAAGGGCGCGGGCGAGTACGCAGACGTGCCCGGCTTCTGCAAGAGCGCGCCGCTGGAAGAAATCCGCAAGCACGGCCACGTGCTCACTCCCGGGCGTTATGTTGGCGCCGAGGCGCAGGAAGACGACGGCGAGCCGTTCGAGGAAAAGATGCGGCGGTTCACCGCGACGCTGCGCGAGCAGCATGCCGAGGCTTTGAGGCTCGACGCCGCCATCGCCGCCAACCTGAAGGAGCTTGGGTATGGCGGGTGAGTTCGCAGAAACAGAACTCGGACGGTTGTTGTCGTTTGCGAATGGCCGTTCAAGCCCTGATCGCGCCGACGGTCTGCCGTATCCGGTGTACGGATCAAACGGAGTCATCGGGTACGGGCGGCGGACGGCGTCACCGAGAAAGGCGTCGGCTACGAATCGGGCGAGCGCCGCGGCGGCGACCCAGGCGACAGACGCATCGGCGTGGTCTGGCACACGCAAGGCTCGGGCAAGAGTCTGACCATGGCGTTTTACGCCGGGCGCGCGATTCGCGAACCCAAGATGGCCAATCCCACGATCGTCGTCCTCACCGACCGCAACGATCTCGACAACCAACTATTCGGCACTTTCTCACGCTGCCAGGACTTGCTGCGTCAGCCACCGGTGCAGGCCGAAAGCCGCGCCGACCTGCGCGCCAAGCTCGCGGTCCAGGCGGGCGGCGTTGTCTTTACAACCATCCAGAAGTTTTTCCCCGAAGAGAAGGGCGACCGGCATCCGCTTCTGTCGGATCGGCGCAATATCGTGGTCATTGCCGACGAAGCGCACCGCAGCCAGTACGATTTTATCGACGGCTTCGCGCGCCACATGCGCGACGCGCTGCCGCACGCCTCCTTCATCGGCTTCACCGGAACGCCGATCGAGCTCACCGACAAGAACACCCGCGCGGTCTTCGGCGACTACATCAGCGTCTATGACATCCAGCGCGCGGTCGTAGACAAGGCGACCGTGCCGATCTACTACGAAAGCCGGCTTGCTAAGCTCGCGCTCGATCAAGCCGAACGCCCCAAGATCGACCCGGACTTCGAGGAAGCGACCGAAGGCGAGGAGGTCGAGCGCAAGGAAAAGCTCAAGACCAAGTGGGCGCAGCTCGAAGCCGTCGTCGGCTCCGAGAAGCGCCTGAAGCTCGTCGCGAAAGATATTGTCGAGCACTTTGGGCGGCGGCTGGAGGCCATGGACGGCAAGGCCATGGTGGTGTGCATGAGCCGACGCATTTGCGTCGAGCTTTATCGCGAGCTCGTGGCGCTGCGCCCCGACTGGCATCAAGGCGACGACGACAAGGGCGCGATCAAGGTGGTGATGACCGGCTCGGCCACCGATCCAGTGGACTGGCAGCCGCACATCCGCAACAAGTCGCGGCGCGAGGCGCTGGCGAACCGTTTTCGCGATGCTGCCGACCCACTCCGGATCGTGCTCGTGCGCGACATGTGGCTCACTGGCTTCGATGCGCCGTCGCTCGCCACGATGTACGTGGACAAGCCGATGCGCGGCCATGGGCTGATGCAGGCCATCGCGCGGGTGAATCGCGTCTTCAAGGACAAGCCTGGCGGGCTGGTCGTGGACTATCTCGGGCTCGCCCACGAGCTCAAACAGGCGCTCGCCACCTACACCGAAAGCGGCGGCTCAGGAAAGACGGCGCTTGACCAAGAGGAGGCCGTCGCCGTCATGCTCGAAAAATACGAAGTCTGCTGCGGCCTGTTTCACCGCTTCGACTGGTCGAAATGGGTGACGGGAACGCCGGCCGAACGGCTGGGCCTGCTGCCGCCCGCGCAGGAGCACATTTTGGCGCAAAAGGACGGCAAGGATCGTATGCTGAACGCCGTGCGGGAACTGTCGCAGGCGTTCGCTCTTTCGGTCCCGCATGAGGAAGCGTTGCGTATCCGCGACGACGTTGGGTTTTTCCAGGCGGTGCGGGCGAGCGTCGCCAAGCGTGCGCCGGGCGAGGCGAAAACGGAAGAGGATCTCGATTTCGCCGTCCGCCAGATTGTATCGCGTGCTGTGGCGTCCGAAGGCGTTATCGACATCTTCGCTGCGGCCGGCCTGCAAAAACCCGACATTTCGATCCTCTCCGATCAATTCCTCGCCGAGGTGCGGGGAATGCCCCAGCGCAACCTCGCGGTCGAACTGTTGCGCAAGCTGCTCGCCGGAGAAATTCGCACACGCGGCCGGAAGAACGTCGTGCAGGCCCGCTCCTTCGCCGAGATGCTGGAGGACGCCCTGCGGCGCTATCAGAGCCGCGCGATTGAGGCCGCACAAGTGATCGAGGAGTTGATCGCTCTCGCCAGGGATATGCGTGAGGCGAACGCGCGAGGCGAGGCGCTCGGCCTCACCGAGGACGAGGTTGCGTTCTACGATGCCTTGGAGACCAACGACAGCGCGGTCAAGGTTCTTGGCGACGAAACGCTACGCGCCATCGCCCGCGAACTCGTGGAGACGGTGCGGAAAAACGTCACGATCGACTGGACGTTGCGCGAAAACGTGCGCGCGCAGCTTCGCGTGCTGGTCAAGCGCATCCTGCGCAAGTATGGCTACCCGCCAGACAAGCAGGAGAAGGCGACGCAGACGGTACTGGAACAGGCCGAGGTTCTGTCCGCCGGTTGGACGGCATAGGACGATGAGTTGATGGCGCTCTGCGGCCGGCTGGAGGCGAGCCTTACGCAAGCCAGTAACACCCGCCGCCGCCTGCTCGATGCTCTCCTCGCCGAGGCGCTGGCGCCGCCGCGGATTGGTGAAGAGGTGGCCGCGTGATAGGAATCATTGATGCTCACATCTCGCTTTGACGAGGCGTTCCAGTTCGCTCACCGGCTGCATTGCGCGCAGACGCGTAAGGGCACGTCGATTCCATATATCTCGCACCTGATGACCGTGGCGGCGCTGGTGGTTGAACACGGAGGCACGAGGATCAGGCCATCGCAGGGCTGTTGCATGACGCCGCGGAGGACCAGGGCGGCGAACGAACGCTTGGCGAAATCCGCGCGGCGTTTGGCGACGCCGTTGCAGCAATCGTGGCCGACTGCACCGATGCATGGGTCGAACCGAAGCCGCCTTGGCGGGCGCGCAAGGAAGCCTATCTTGAGGCGTTGCCGCACAAGCCGCCGACCTCGCTTCTGGTGTCGTTGGCCGACAAGACTCACAACGCCGAGGCCATCCTGTTCGACTACCGCGTGCTTGGCGAAAAGTTGTGGGGCCGCTTCAATGGCGGCGCTGACGGAACGCGTTGGTACTACAGCACGCTCGCCGGCGTGTTTTCCGAGACGATGCCTGGGCGGCTGTCCGATCGGTTGTCACGGGCCGTCGCGTCGTTTTCGGGTTGAACAGCGGCCTGACATACGTCGCGTTAGGCGCCTGTCCGACCTCATACCGGACCAGAGCCGCGATCGAGTAGTCGAGCAGCCCGTCGATATCCTCAATCGGCCGATAGCCGCGCGCATAGCGGACCAGCTGATCGACAGCCGCCCGGAGCGCAGCCGTCCCGCCGCTCTCCCCGCTCGTCCAATACTTCACTTCGACCAGCGCGACCGCATCGCCGGCGGCGTGGTCGAGAACATTTAGATCGGGCCGGTCGAAGCCTATTGGTATTAGTCCGCTCGACCGAAATGCCGATCACGTTCGGCAGCCGGTTCGGTGCGTGGGCGTTGCAATCGCCAGCTTCATCACCGCGTGATGGCGTCCAATATATTGGTAAACATGGATAATCCTTCACTGCATCACGTGATAGATACTCAAAGGGTCGGCCACCACCCCTGGATGGGCTGGCGCCTGAGAACCTCCATTTTCTCGCTTCGGCGCTGGAAAAAATTCTCACGTCGACGTGGCAGCCGCGAATATTGCGGATGGCGAAACCGGCAGCCGTGTAGGCGTGCATCACCGTCCGATCCGGCTGCGCAGTGGACGGGCGCGATGCGCGGGCCGGCGTTCTTCGCCTATGCCGACAACTACCTGATCGACGTGAAGTTTGGCGTCATCATGGATGTCGAGGCCTCGCGCGCCATTCGACAGGCCGAGGTGGGCGCGGCCAAGACCATGATCGAGCGGACGGAGCAACGCTTCGGGCTGAAGCCCGAGCGGCTGGCAGCCGATACGGCCTATGGGTCGGCAGCGAACCTAAACTGGATCGTCAACGAGAGGAAAATCGCGCCGCACATTCCGGTCATCGATAAGTCCAAACGAGAAGACGGGTCGTTAAGTCGCGACGACTTCACGTTCGACAAGGATCGCAATGTTTATGTGTGCCCGCAGGGCAACCTCCTGCACACCACGGGCACGATCCACGATGGGGAAACGATCCTCTGTCGCGCCAAGACCTATGACTGTGGCCCTTGCCCGCTGAAGCCGCAATGCTGCCCAAAGGCGCCGGAGCGCAAAATCCCACGCAGCATCTACGAAGACGCTCGCGACGTTGCTCGTGCACTCGCTGATACCCCAGCCTTCGATCGATCGCGCCGCGACCGCAAACGTGTCGAGATGCTGTTCGCCCACTTGAAACGCATCCTCAGGCTTGGCCGCCTCCGGTTGCGCGGCCCACGTGGCGCACAAGACGAGTTCACGCTCGCGGCCATCGCGCAGAACCTGCGCCGGCTCGGCAAGCTGGTGGCACGACCGCCACCAGCCTCCACCGCGTGCGTTGCGCAAGCGTTGCGTGCGTTAAGTGCCAGTGCGTCGAAGCCGCCGCTCCCTCAGGGGTGCACGGCAACGAAGGGCTTAAAGAAAAATGCTTCGGCTCATCTCGCCACTCTGATCGCCGACTTTTGCAACAAAATCGGCACATCCCGGAAGTGCCGCCCGTCAAGTTTGACGGCCGCTTACGGTTCGAAGGCGGACTCCTGCATTCCGTCCATCGACGTGTTTATGAGTTCACGCCCTAGCTCGGCAACTGTAGTCGCGATGTCGGCGTGCAACTCTGTGGCAATAAGCGAGCCGCCCCGGCCCTCAGGGTTAACACCGTGATGAACACGTTGAGCGCGCCGGCACCCGAGGCACCCTCGTCGTGCGCGAACTCGGTCCCGACCGCCAAGGCAGCCCGGGGGCTCACTGCAACAGTTCCCTCACGGCGCTGATGGCGCGTTCGCGCAGCCTCACAATCTCGGCGTCGCACTCGGCCAGGGCAGCTTCATGGTCGGCATCGCACCGCTCGGCTTCGACCATGGCGATCTCGCGCACGATCGAATGTTTGTTGTGCGACGCAATCTCGCCCTTCCGGGCGTCCAAGGCGGCGCTGCGCTCGGCAAGCGCTCCCAGCGACGCCTTCGACCGTGCCTCGGCGTGCTCGGCCTCGGCCTGGCGGTCCTTGGCAATCACCTCGGCTTCCTCGGCGGCGCACTTACGGTGCGCCAGCTCATCCAGCATCGCGGCGTAGCGCGCGGGGTCGGACGCAACCTCGATAAGCGACTCGGCAGTCAGGACACTGGCGCCGGCAGAGCTCGGCGAATGGGTCCGGGACGGAGGCACGCGCGACCAGATCCTCGGTGCCAAAGCCCGCGCCCTCTATACCTTCAACAAACCGCCCGGCGTTGCGGCCCCGGCATGGAAACGCCTATAGTCCAGGCATATTTCGCCTTTGCACGGAACTACGTCATGTCTCCACCGCTCCCGCCGACTTTCACCACCCGCCCGGTCATCTCCGGCACGTTCGGCGTCGTTTCATCGACCCATTGGGTGGCCTCGCAGGTCGGCATGTCGGTCCTTGAAAAAGGCGGCAACGCGTTCGACGCGGCGGTTGCCGCCGGCCTAACGCTGCAGGTCGTCGAGCCGCACATGAACGGACTGGGCGGCGATGCCGTGATGGCCTTTCAGGCCAAGGGCAAGCCGGCGCAGATTCTCTGCGGCCAGGGCACCGCACCGGCAGGCGCCACGATCGCCCATTACCGCGGCGAGGACCTCGATCTCGTACCTGGCACCGGGTTTCTCGCCGCGGTGATCCCAGGCGCATTCGACGCCTGGATGCTGATGTTGCGCGACCACGGCACGATGACGCTGGCCGAGATCATGGCGCCAGCGATCGGCTACGCGCGTGACGGCTATCCGCTGGTTCACGGCATATCGGCGACCATCGCCGGCGTCGAGCCGCTGTTTCGCGACGAATGGAAGAGCTCGGTCGCGCTCTATCTTCCCGGCGGCCGCGTGCCGCTGCCGGGCGAGCTGTTCGTGAACCTCGAGCTCGCGCAGACCTATACGCACATTCTGCGCGAGGCGTCGACCGCCGGCGCCAGCCGCGAGCGGCAGATCGAGGCGGCGCGCGCCGCCTTCTACAAGGGTTTCGTCGCCGAAGCGATCGAGAAATACGTCACCTCGACCGCGGTGATGGACGCGACCGGCAAGCGACGCAAGGGCGTGCTCAAGGCCAGCGACCTGGCGGCGTGGCAGGCGACCTACGAGGCGCCGGCGATTTACGAATATCACGGCCTTACCGTGTGCAAGGCCGGCCCGTGGAGCCAAGGCCCCGTGCTGCTGCAGCTCCTTGCCCTGCTCAAGGGCTTCGACGTGCCGGCGATGGATACGACCGGACCGGATTTCGTCCACCTGCTGGTCGAGGCCAAGAAACTCGCCTATGCCGACCGCGACGCGTGGTATGGCGACCCCGATTTCGTCGACGTGCCGCTCGAAACCCTGCTGTCGGACGCCTACAACGCCGAACGCCGAACGCTGATCGGCAAGACCGCGTCGCGCGACTTGCGGCCCGGCTCGCCAGATGGCCGAAGCCCACGAATGCCGCAAGTCCGCGCCGTTGCCGAGGCGATTGCCGGCGTCGGCGAGCCGTCGCGCGTCGAGCGAGAGATGGCGGAGTCCTACGATCGTTCCGGCGGCGCGGCGGCCCTGGCGGCGCGCGGCCGCGCGGCGCGCGGGCCGGCGGAGGGAGATACCTGCCATCTCGATGTCATCGACCGCCACGGCAACGTGGTCGCCGCGACGCCGTCGGGCGGCTGGCTCCAGAGTTCGCCGGTCATCCCCGGCCTCGGCTTCTGCCTCGGCACGCGGGCGCAGATGTTCTGGCTGCAGGAGGACGTCCCCTCGGCGCTCGCGCCGGGACGCCGACCGCGTACCACGCTGACGCCAAGCCTCGCCCTCGACAAGGACGGCGCGGCGGTGCTGGCATTCGGGTCGCCCGGCGGCGACAACCAGGACCAGTGGATCGCGCAGTTCTTCCTGCGCCATGTCGACCACAAGCTCGACCTCCAGGCAGCGATCGATGCGCCGATGCTGCAGACCGATCATTGGCCGAACTCCTTCTACCCGCGCCAGGCGTCGCCGGCGAAAATCATCATGGAGAAACGCTTCCCCGAGGCCACGATCAGCGAGCTCAAGCGCCGCGGCCACGACGTCCAACTCGCCGAGCCGTGGTCGCTGGGCCGCAACTGCGCCGCCAGGAAAGACGGCAAGATGCTGCGCGCCGCCGCTACCCCGCGCTTGCAGCAGGCCTACGCCGTCGGTCGATAGGAGGCGCTACCAGTGCCTCGGGTCGAGCGCGTCGCGCAGCCCGTCGCCCAGCAGGTTGAACGACAGCACCAACAGAAAGATCGACAGGCCGGGCCAGATCGCCATCCACGGCGCGTGGTCGACGTAGTTCTTGGCCGTGTTGAGCATGCTGCCCCAGCTCGGGGCGGGCGGCTGTTGGCCAAGGCCGAGGAACGACAGACTGGCCTCGGCGATGACAGCCGCGGCGATGGCCAGCGTCGCTTGAACCAGCAGCGGCGCCACGACGTTGGGCAGAATATGCCGGAGCGCGATGCGCAGATGCGAGTTGCCGATGGCGCGTGCCGCCTCGACATAGTCCTCGACCTTGACCGACAGCACCTGGGCGCGCGTCAAGCGGATGAAGATCGGCGTCGCCGACACGCCGATGGCGATCATGGCGTTGGTTAGACTGGGGCCGAGGAACGCGGCGAAAGCGATGGCAAGGATGAGGAACGGGCAAGCGAGCATGGCGTCGGTGATGCGGGAGATCAGCGAATCGATCCAGCCGCCGAGATAGCCCGCGGCCAAGCCGATCGGCACGCCAATCACCAGCGAGATGCATACCGAGACGACGCCCGCAAGCAGGGACGCCCGGGCGCCCCAGATCACCCGCGACAGCACGTCGCGGCCAAGCTCGTCGGTGCCGAGCATGTAGAGGTCGGAGGGAGCCTTGCGAACCGACGACCAACTCGTAGCGAGCGGGTCGTGCGGAGCAACCCATGGCGCGAACACCGCTATGACGATGAAAGCGACGACAAGGACAAGTCCGACCATGGCACCCTTGCGGCGCACCAGACGGCGTAGCGCGCGCTGGCCGGGGCTGAGTTCCTGCGGGACGGCGGCGGGGACAGTCATGGCGGTCATGGCTAGCCCCGCAGCCTCGGGTTGACGAGGAAGTAGGCAAGATCGGCGATCAGGTTGAGCATGATGTAGGCGGTGGCGGTGAACAGCACGACCCCCTGGACCACCGCGTAGTCGCGGTTGAATACCGCATCGACGATCAGCTTGCCGAAACCGGGGATGGAGAATATCTGCTCGGTCAGCACCGCGCCCGACAGCAGCGTGCCGAACTCGAGCGCACCGAGCGTGATAATCGGGATGAGAGCGTTGCGCAGCGCGTGCTTGAGCACGACGATGTGCTCGGCCAAGCCCTTGGCCCGCGCCGTGCGCACGTAGTCGGCGTTGAGCACCTGGAGCATGGCGCTGCGCGTGTGGCGCATCAGCACCGCGGCGATGGAGTTGCCGAGCACGAAGGCCGGCATGATCATCGCGGCGAGATTGGCGCGCCAGTCCTCGAACGGGCTGACATAGCCGGAGGCCGGCAGCCAGCCGAGCGACACCGAGAACAGCAGGATGAGCATGATGCCGAGCCAAAAATTGGGCGTCGACAGACCCCACAGCGCGACGATATTGGCCGCGTAGTCCCACAACGAATCCTTGAGCACCGCCGAGACGATACCGGCGGTGACGCCGATGATCAGCGCGATGGACATCGCCATGACGGCGAGCTGCACGGTCACCGGCAGCTTCTGCAGGATCAAGTCGAGGACCGGCTGCTGGATGCGCAGGGAGTCGCCGAGATCGCCCTGTAGCACGGCGCCCATCCAGTAGAGGTAGCGCATCGGCAGCGGCTCATCGAGATGGAACTTCTCGCGCAGGTACTTGACCACGTTCTCGTCGCGGTCCTCGCCGGCGAGGATCAGCGCCGGGTCGCCGGGCAGCAACTGCTGCAGCCCGAAGATCAGGATCGAGACGAAGAACAGCGTCGGCACGATGGTGGCCAGGCGCTGAACGAGATAGTTGAACATGGCGTCAGCTCAATCGCGTCGGCTCTGTGCTACCGGTATGGGGGTCACCGTGAACACAGTGTTGGTCGGGCAAGCCGGCTGCGGCCACGCCGAGGCGGCTGCATACGCCGGGGAAAAGAATGGCGGGCGGCATTCTCCCAGAGCCACCCGTCAGACTTCAATTGAACTTGAGGCCCTGGACCCGGACCATGCCGTCGGGCACGGTGCGCAGGCCAGTGAGCTTGGTCGTGTGCGCCCACAGCCAGTTGCGATGATAGAGATAAATGACCGGCTTCTCCTTGGCCGCGACCGCCGCGATCTTCTCGTAGATCGCGCGCCGCTTGTTGGGATCGAGCTCGGTGCGCGATTGCTCGATGAGCTCGTCCATCTCCTTGGCGCAGAAACCGGCGTAATTGTTGGGCGCGTTGCAGGTGTAGAACTGCTGCAGATTGCCGTCGGGATCGGCGCGGCCGCTCCACGCCAGCAAATAGGCCTCGAACTGGCCTTTGTCGGCGAGGGCGAGCGAGGAGGCGAATTCGGTCGACAGGATCTTGACGTCGAAGCCGGCCTCCTTGGCCATCGCCTGCACCACCTGGGCGATCTTCTGGGCATCGGACGTGGTCGGCGTCATCAACGTGAAGCTCGGGTTGGCGACCCCCGCTTCGCGCAGCAGCTGCTTCGCCTTGTTCACATCGTGCTTCGACAACGGCGCGTTCTTGGCATAGAAGGCGTTGTTGGGGGCGACCCACTGATTGCCGGGCTGCGCCTCGCCTTCCATGACGACCTGGACGATGCCCTGACGGTCGAGCGACAGCTCGAACGCCTCGCGCACCTTGGCGTCCTTGCCCAGCGGATTCTTCTGCGCCATGTCGCTCTTGCCGACATTGATGGTAATGCCCTGATAGCCGATCTCGACGATCTTCGCGATCTTGAACCGGCCGTCATTCTTCAAGCCGGGCACATCGGACGCCGCCATGCGCTCGATGAAATCGAGCTGACCCGATTTGAGATTGGCCAGCCGTACCGTCGCGTCGATGAATGGCAGATAGACGATACGGTCGAAATGGATATCCTTCTGATTCCAGTAACCGGGATGGCGCTCAAGGACGATGCGGTCCTGGGCAATGCGCTCGGCGAAACGGAACGGGCCCGCGCATACCGGCTTGGCGCCGAAATTCGCGCCCGCCGCCTCGGACGCCTTGGGCGAAACGATCATGCCCGAGCGGTCGGCGAGGACGGCGAGCAGCGGCGCGAACGGCGCCGACAGATTGAGCTTCACGGTGTAGGGGTCGACGACGTCGACGCTGGTCACCTGCGTGAGCTCGGTACGGCGGTTGGAGCCCGCCATGTTCTTGTGCCGTTCGAGGCTGTACTTCACCGCCGCGGCATCGAGCTTCTCGCCATCGTGGAAGGTCACGCCCTCGCGGATCTTGAGCAGCAGCGACTTGTTGTCCCCGCCCCATTCGTAGGCGGTGGCAAGCTGCGGCACGATGTTGAGCTTCTCGTCGAGGTCAAACAGCTTGTCGCACAGCCCGGCGAAGACGATACGGCCGACGAAGGTGCGCGCCAGCGTCGGGTCCAGAACATCGGGATCCTCGGCCAGGCCGATGCGCAATGTCTGGCTGTGTGACGGAGCGGTAACAAGGCCGGCGGCCATGGCTAGTGCCAGACCTAGACCGCGTACAACATACATAAGCTTCATGCTCGCCTCCCTATGTCGCGCTCGCGCAATGCGAAACGCCCCGTGATGAAATATCTAGAACCGGTCGCTTTTGGCCGTGTGCCGAGCGCTTGATCCGCCGGTGGCGGCGGGGCCGTGGCGGCTTCTTGTCCTAGGCGGCTACGATAAGCGTACTTACAAACCAATGACCACTAATCTCATTATGGCATCAAGAGATCGCGCCGACGAGTACTTACCGCGCGGAAAGCACAGTTTTCGTGGTGCGAAAGGCGGCTTGAAGCCGAATGAGCCGTCGATTGTGCGGAACCACCCCCGCGCCTGGCAAGGCCGCAGCCGGCGGCGCGATCTGCTTCCAAAAATGGCAAGCCGTGCCGTGGCCGCTCTCGATCGCGAGCGGCGGGTCCTCGTCAGCACATAACGGCCGGGCATGCGGGCAGCGGCCGTAGAAGCGGCACCCCGGCGGCGGATCGATCGGGCTGGGAACATCGCCTTGGATGATGATCCGCTGCCGCCGCAGGGTGGGATCGGGCACCGGGATCGCAGACAGAAGCGCCTGCGTATACGGATGGCGGGGCCGGGCGAACAGCTCGTGCTTGTCCGCATACTCGACGATCTTGCCGAGATACATGACTGCGACGCGCGTGGCGATGTGCTTCACGACCGCAAGGTCGTGGGCGATGAAGATGTAGGCGAGGCCGAAGCGCCGCTGAATGTCCTGCAGGAGGTTGATCACCTGCGCCTGGATCGAAACGTCAAGCGCCGAGACGGGCTCGTCGCAGACGATCAGCCGCGGCTCGACGGCCAGAGCGCGCGCGATGCCGATGCGCTGGCGCTGGCCACCGGAGAACTCATGCGGGTAGCGCCGCACATACTCGGGCGCGAGGCCGACGAGATTGAGAAGTTCGGCCACGCGCTCCTTATGTCGCCCCCTTGCCAGCCCATGCAGCGCCAGGGGCTCGGCCAGCATCTCGCCCACGGTCATGCGCGGATTGAGCGAGGCGTACGGGTCCTGGAAGATGATCTGCATCTCGCGCCGCAGGCTGCGCATCGCGTGCTCGTCCAGCGTGAAGATATCGCGGCCGTCGAAGCGCACGCGGCCGGAGGTCGGATCGAGCAACCGCAGAACCAGCCGGCCAGCGGTCGATTTGCCGCATCCCGATTCACCGACCAGCGCCAGCGTCTCGGCCCGCGCCAGATCGAAACTAATGCCGTCCACGGCATGAACCGCGCCGCGGGCGCGGCTGAACATTCCTTTGCGCACCAGGAAGTGCTTGACCAGGTTTTCGACCTGCAGCAGAGGCGCCGCCGGTGACATGCGCGCAGCGCTCATGGCGGAACCAGCACGTCAGAGTTAAGCGGCGCGCGCCAACAGGCCGCCTCGTGCCCGGGCCCGATGGGGGCGAGCGAAGCGACGGAATCCCGACACCGATCGATCGCAAACGGGCAGCGCGGATGAAAAGGGCAGCCGGTTACCGGGGCGAGCGGGCTCGGCACCTGCCCCTCGATGGCGGCCAGACGATCCTGTTCGAGGTGCAGTTGGGGGATCGAGCCGAGCAGGCCCACTGTGTAGGGGTGCTGCGGCTCGGCAAACAGGCGCGCCACGCTCGCCCGCTCGACGACGCGGCCGGAATACATCACTGCCACGTCGTGCGCGAGCTCGGCGATGACGCCGAGATCGTGGGTGATGAGAATGATCGCGGTCCCGGTCTCGTCACGCAGCGTGCGCATGAGATCGAGGATCTGCGCCTGGATGGTGACGTCGAGCGCCGTTGTCGGCTCGTCGGCGATCAGCAGCCTGGGTTCGCAGGCGAGGGCCATGGCGATCATCACGCGTTGCCGCATCCCGCCGGACAGCCGGTGGGGATAGTCGTCGAAGCGCCGCTCGGGCGACGGGATGCGCACCCGGCGCAGCATATCGATGGCGCGGTCGCGCGCCTGCTCGCGGGTGATCTTGCGGTGCCGCAAAATGCCCTCGACGATCTGATCGCCCACCGTGAACACCGGATTGAGCGAGGTCATCGGCTCCTGGAAGATCATCGAGATGCGGTTGCCGCGCAGCTCGCGCATTTCGGCGGGCGAAAGTGTTAGCAGATCGACGCCCTCGAACAGGATCTTCCCGCCGGCATGGCGGCCCGGGGGCTGCGGCACGAGACCCATGATGGAAAGGGCGGTGACGCTCTTGCCACAACCCGATTCGCCGACAATGCCGAGCGTCTTTCCAGCTTCGAGCGTGAGGCTCACGCCGTCGACGGCGTGGAACTCGCCGCCCTCGATGGCGAAATACGTCTTGAGGTCGCGGATGTCCAGGAGACTCATCTCCCGTTTGGCGCCTTTGACCGTGCTTCCTGGAAGCGCGCGATTTCGGCCTCGATCACCGTCCGATCGACGATGCCCGACGGCCGCGAGCGGCTCGGCAGGCAGGACAGGAAAGGCTGATAGCGATCGAGACTCTTGTCGTGGAGCCGGCGCAGCTCGCGGAGGGGATCCTCATCGTCGTCGATGCGCAGGTCGAGGGCTGGATACTCCTCGGTCGTGTAGATCAGCAACGCCGCCGATTGCTTGCCGCGCTTGTCTCCGCCTGCCGCCTCGCCGGCTTCAAGGGCGCCGATCAATCGCTCGGCGAAAGGCAGCGCCTGTCCTTTCTCGTAGGCGGCCGCGGTGTTCTCGATGACGCGGGCTCCCGCCAGCATGTTGCCGGCAACCGAGAAATTCTCCCGGACGAGATGGCCGCACCAGTCGATGCATGCGGTGCCAGTCCATGCGGCCAGACGTCCGCGTGCGTCAATCAGATGAAGCTGGCGCTGCTCGCGGCCGTCATCCGGGCCGGTGAGCGATGTGACTATCGCGGCCGGCGGGATGCCCTCGGCGAGTAGATCGAGGCCGCGCAGGCCGTAAAGAGGATTGATCAGCGCCTGCGTCGCCAGCGCGCCAACGCCGCTGCGGGCATACGGGCAAAGCGCCCCGACGGCAAAAAACCGTGTGGCAACGGCGACGCCGAAAGCCCCGCTGGCGTCACGTGCAACGATCGACCAAGTCATAAGCTCCCAGTGTGCAGCTGAATTCTAAGGGGTAGAGCTGCGCCGATGGAGGTTTAACATTCCGCGGCGCATTGCTCAAGGCGAGCGACGCGCCATGCTGCCGGTGATCGCGACGGGCGTGCTCGCCTCGGTCCGGCACCTCAAAACTGGAGCAGCGCCGAGCGCGAGCGCCATCAGGAATGCGCCCGACGCCTGAAGTGGCTTCTCGTCGCGGCCTGCCTGCCGGTAATGCCGTCGGATAGCTATATCGTGTCCATACCGATCGGCGACCCGGTTGCCTACAAGCAAGTGGCGGACGAGCTGCTCGAGCGGCTGTGTCTACCGAGAATTGGACTCGACGTACACAGATTGATTTTGGTCGTCTCCTCCGCCTGCAGCGCCAGTTCGCCGGCTTCAAGCTGCTGATCATCGACGAGCTCGGCTACGTCCCGCTCTCCCAGACCGGCGCCGAGCTGCTGTTCGAGGTCTTCAGCCAGCGCTACGAGCGCGGGGCGACCCTTGTTACCAGCAATCTTCCCTTCGACGAGTGGACCGGGATGTTCGCCTCCGAACGCCTCACCGGTGCGCTCCTCGACCGACTCACCCACTACGTCCATATCTTGGAGATGAACGGCGACAGCTACAGGCTCAAACAGAGCAAGAAGCGCCAATCCCGCGGCCCCTCTACGGCTCAGCCAGCCAACAGCGTCGACGCCTGACGCCGAAACGCAAGAAGCCCCCCGCGGGGGGCCTTCTTGCCAGCGTTACTGATGCATTTTTGCTCCGGCCGGGCGCTACATAATTACTCCGGCGTTGACACACAGAGCGTGCTTTCGTCGTTCCTGCGGGTATGGGGGAATCTCCTGGTTGTTTGGTGGCGGGCGTCGGTGCACGGCGGGTGGCGGCGGCGCCCCGAGTCCCATCTCAATCGCGTTTACATGCGGGCCGAACGACTGGGCAGGCGTCTGGCGAATCTCGACGCGAGCGTCGCAGCGCGCCGGGAATCTGTCGCGAAGCCACGCCAGCCCGGCGGCGAGCGATGAGACGAAGCGGATCAACCTGCCCTGGCAACGAATAGCTCGTTCGACGGTGGCAGGCGGGGCCGCGGATTTTGAGAGCGCGCGGCAAGGCCTTTTCCCGGACCTTGTGGCCGTCAGGATCGCGCGGCCGCGCCTGCGGTCCGGCTCGGCGCGCGATCCCGCGGACCGCGCTCGCCATGCTCGCCGCCCGCACAGGTTGCCGCTCGCGCCGGGCGCCCAACGGTCGCCGGAGCGGCCATCACCTGATCTTGCCCTGTTCTGAAGGGATCACGCTATGTCGCTCACCAGCGTAGGGGGCCCTGGTGAACGCCAATTTAACTGTTGCGATGGCGTTGCGATGGACGCGATTACTGGCGGTGCCCCTGTCGAAATTTATGCTTAAGTCATTGATTATATTGGTGAGCCCGGTGGGACTCGAACCCACGACCCCGTGATTAAAAGTCACGTGCTCTACCACCTGAGCTACAGGCTCGCGCATTGAAGGAGTGGTTGGCGCAACATAGGTCGCGCCCCCTCGCGCCGTCAACGCGGCGCCGTGCCGCCTTCCGCCTGGGCGGCGGCGAAGGCGGCGATGAAGGCATCGAGGCGCCGGCCGGCGATGGCGCCACGCAAATCGGCCATCAGGTCCTGATAGTAGGTGACGTTATGGGCGCTGAGCAGCATGGGGCCGAGGATCTCGCCGCATTTCACCAGATGATGCAGATAGGCGCGGCTGAATTCCCGGCAGGCCGGACAGCGGCAGGCTTCGTCCAGGGGCCGCGGGTCCTCGGCGTGGCGGGCGTTGCGGAGGTTGAGCGCGCCGGCCCGGGTGAAGGCCTGTCCGGTGCGCCCCGACCGCGTGGGCAGGACGCAATCGAACATGTCGATGCCGCGCTTGACCGCGCCCACGATGTCGTCGGGCTTGCCCACCCCCATGAGATAGCGCGGCCGGTCCGCCGGCAGATGGGGCGCCGTCGCCTCGAGGGTGGCGAACATGGGCGCCTGCCCCTCGCCCACCGCCAGCCCGCCCACCGCGTAGCCGTCGAATTTCATGGCGCGGAGCGCTTCCGCCGACTCGAGGCGGAGATCGGCGAACGTGCCGCCTTGCACGATGCCGAAAAGGCCGTGTCCGGGCTGCTCCCGCCAAGCGGCCTTGCAACGCTCCGCCCAGCGCATGGATAGCCGCATGGAGCGCGCCGCTTCGTCCTCGGTGGCCGGGAAGCGCGTGCATTCGTCCAGCACCATGGCGATGTCGCTGCCGAGAAGGGTTTGGATCTCGATGGCGCGCTCCGGCGTCAACTCATGGGGAGTGCCGTCCAGGTGCGAGCGGAAGGTGACGCCGTTCTCCTCGATGCGCCGCAAACCGGCGAGCGACATCACTTGATAGCCGCCGGAATCGGTGAGGATCGGCCTGGCCCAGCCCATGAAGCGGTGCAGCCCGCCGAGCCGGGTTATGCGCTCCGCCCCCGGGCGCAGCATCAAGTGATAAGTGTTGCACAGAATGATGGCGGCGCCGGTGTCGTTGACCGTGGAGGGCGTCATCGCCTTCACCGTGGCGGCGGTGCCCACCGGCATGAAGGCCGGCGTCGGCACCTCGCCGCGCGCAAGGCTAAGCATCCCGGTGCGCGCCGCGCCGTCCTGCGCATGGATGCGGAATCCGACGCTCACGGTTGCGGGCGGAATATCAGGCAGGCGTCGCCGTAGGAATAGAAGCGATAGTTTTCAGCCACGGCGTGCGCGTAAGCGGCGTGCGCCCGCTTCAGCCCCGCGAATGCCGCCACCAGCATGAAGAGCGTCGATCGCGGCAGATGAAAATTGGTCAGCAGCGCGTCCACGGCCTTGAAGCGGTAGCCGGGGGTAAGGAAA
>CAZIVY010000462.1:0-1945 GCA_964542505.1 uncultured Rhodospirillaceae bacterium | reverse complement strand
CCCATGCCGGTGACGGCGGGCGGCGTGCAAAGCTGGCCGACGCGCCTGCGTGAAGCGAACCTGTCGCGCGCCGATTTGCGCGGCGCCAAGCTTGAGCGCGCCGACCTGTCGCTTGCCGATCTGCGGCGCGCCGACCTGCGCGGCGCCTGGTTGCGCGGCGCGCTTCTGGTGGACGCCGACCTGCGCGGCGCCGACCTGCGCGGCACCGACACCGCGGACGCCGATCTGCGCGGGGCCAAAGGGGCGTAAGGCTCGAGGGGGGCCGTCGGCCAAGGACTTGAGGCAAATCAATGAACGCGCCGGCGGATGGAGGCTAGATCGTCCGCGGGTGATCTCATGGAAAACAAGGCTGGCTTCAACGTCTGGTTCGCCATCGGCGCGTTCGTCGCCGTCGCGCTTTTTCAGTACTTCATGTACGAACAGCGGAAAATAGAATTCGTTCCCTACAGCGAGTTCCAGGTCTGGATCGAGCAGGGCCGGGTCGCCGAAATCGCCATCGCCGAGCGCTACATCCGGGGCGAGCTCAAGGAACCGCTGACCGACGGCAAGAAGCTTTTCTACACCACGCGCGTCGATCCCGACCTCGCCGACAAGTTGCGGCAACACAATGTGATTTTCCGCGGCGAGGTGGAAAGCACCTGGCTCGCCAGCCTGCTGTCGTGGGTGCTGCCGGCGGCGTTTTTCCTCGGCGTGTGGATGTTCCTGTTGCGCCGCATGGGGCAACAAGGCGGCCTTGGCGGCGGTTTCCTCGCCATCGGCAAGAGCAAGGCCAAGGTCTTCGTCGAGCGCAGCACCGGCGTCACCTTCGAGGACGTCGCCGGCGTCGACGAAGCCAAGGACGAACTGAAGGAAATCGTCAACTTCCTCAAGCATCCCGACGACTATGGCCGCCTTGGCGCGCACGTGCCCAAGGGCGTGCTGCTGGTCGGCCCGCCGGGCACGGGCAAGACGCTGCTGGCGCGCGCCGTGGCCGGGCAGGCCGGGGTGCCGTTCTTTTCGATCAACGGGTCGGAATTCGTCGAAATGTTCGTCGGCGTCGGCGCGGCGCGCGTGCGCGACCTGTTCGATCAGGCGCGGCGCGCGGCGCCGGCGATCGTTTTCATCGACGAGCTCGACGCGCTCGGCCGCGCCCGCGGGCTTTACCCGGGCCTTGGCGGCCATGACGAGAAGGAGCAGACGCTGAACCAGTTGCTGGCGGAACTGGACGGCTTCGATCCGAGCGTGGGCCTGGTGTTGCTCGCCGCCACCAACCGCCCGGAAATCCTCGATCCGGCGTTGCTGCGCGCCGGGCGCTTCGATCGGCAGGTGCTGGTGGACCGTCCCGACAAGACGGGACGCATCGCCATTCTGCAGGTGCATGTCAAGAAAGTGCGCCTCGCCGCCGACGCCGAATTGGAGGCGCTGGCGGCGCTGACGCCGGGATTTACCGGCGCCGACCTCGCCACCTTGGTGAACGAGGCGGCGCTGCTCGCCACCAGGCGCGGCGCCGCCCAAGTGGAAATGGCCGACTTCACCGCCGCCATCGAGCGCATCGTCGCCGGCTTGGAAAAAAAGAACCGCCTGCTGAACCCCGAGGAACGGCGCATCGTCGCCCATCACGAAATGGGCCACGCCTTGGTGGCGCTGGCCCTGCCCGGCGCCGACCGGGTGCACAAGGTTTCCATCATTCCCCGCGGCATCGGCGCGCTCGGCTACACCATCCAGCGGCCGACCGAGGACCGCTACCTGATGACGGCCGAGGAACTGGAAAACAAGATGGCGGTGCTGCTGGGCGGGCGGGCGGCGGAACTCCTGGTGTTCGGCCGCGCCTCGACCGGCGCCGCCGACGATCTCGCCCGCGCCACCGGCATCGCCCGCGCCATGGTGACGCGCTACGGCATGATCGAGAAACTGGGACCGGTGACCTATGACGCCGAGCCCGCGCCCCTTCTCGGGGTCCCGCTTC
>CAZIVY010000461.1:0-4829 GCA_964542505.1 uncultured Rhodospirillaceae bacterium | reverse complement strand
GCCGTCGCCGCGCCGCCCATCCATTGCGCGGGGCGCAGCAATGGTCCGGACCTCCGTGCGAGGTGGCGCAGTGTGAAACTGCGAGTCCGCGCGAGGATCCGATGGGCCGAATAATTTCGTCTTTGGTTTCCGCCCCCCATGACTGCGGGGGTCATTGTCGCGGACTTCGCCACAACCGCGAAGGAGTCCGCCACCATGAAACGCCTGAATTATGCCGCCAGCCTTTTACTGCTCGCCGCTAGCGCCGGCGCCGGCGCGCAACAGACCCCCTCGCGCGGCGAGGAGATCGTCGTCACCGGATCGCGCCTCGGCGCTGGCCTGCCCGGCGCCTCGGTTAGCGTGATTACGTCGGAGGACATCGCGCGTTCGCCCACGCGCACGCTGCCGGAACTTCTCGGTCTCGAAGCCGGCGTGCAGACGCGCGATCTGTACGGCAACGGAGCCGCGCGCGCCACCGTGGACATACGCGGCTTCGGCGCCGCCGCGGTGTCCAATACGCTGGTGTTGATCGACGGGCGGCGGCTGAACGATATCGATCTCGCCGCCATCGACTATGCCGGCCTGGCGCCGGAAAGCATTGCCCGCATCGAAGTCGTGCGCGGCAACGCGGGCGCCGTGCTGTACGGCGACAGCGCCGTTGGCGGTGTTGTCAACATCGTCACCAAGAGCGGCGCGCCGAGGGCGCCCGAAGGCCGCGCCGCCGTCGCTGTCGGCTCGGACGCGCACCGCCAGGGGGACGCCTCCTATGCCCGTACGGTCGGCCCGGTGTCGGCCGCGGCCTATGGCAGCTATGTCCACAGCGACGGCTACCGCGACAACAACGCCCTCATCCAGCGCAACTTGACGGGCGACCTGCGCCACCAGGCTGGCGACGGCGAATGGTACGCCAAGTTCACGCTCGACGATCAGTCGCTGGGCCTGCCCGGCGCCCGGCTGGTGACGCCCACATCGAGCTTGCTGGCGAGCAACCGCCGGGGCGCCGCCACCCCGTTCGATCACGCCCAACAGAATGGGATCGCCGCCACCTTGGGGTTCACCCGCCATCTCGAAGGGGGACTCGATGTCACCATCGACGGCGGACTCAGGCGCAAGGATCAAGAAGCGCAGCTTATCGACGCGTTCAGCCCGGCCTTCAATACGTTCGTCGAGACCGAGCTTGCCACTTGGTCGCTGACACCGCGTGCGCGGGGGGAGTTGCATTGGGGCAACCTGCCCATCGAGGTCATCGCCGGCGCCGATTTTTATTTCGCCGAGTACGATTCCGACCGCAAGAACGGCCCCGCCGCCCCGCCCTTCCACCGCTTCGAGGCCGAGCAGACGAGTTCCGCGCTCTACGCCCAGGCCACGGTGGGCGTGCTGGCGAACACCGATTTATCCGTGGGCGCTCGGTTGCAATACGTGGATGTCTCCGCCCGTGATCGCTTCGACGCCGCGGCCCCGGGCGGCGCCTTCGGAACCGCGATCGCGCCCCTCGACGACGATGACGTCGCTTACGCCGCCAATCTGGGCATCGAACATCGCCTGAACCGCCGCTGGGCGCTGTTCGGCCGTGTCGCCCGCGCTTTTCGGCTGCCCAATATCGACGAACGGATCGGCGCCAGTCCATTCGGGGCGGCGGTGGCCTCGTTCGAGTTGGCGACGCAGACGTCGCACGATGGCGAGATCGGTGCGCGCTACAACAGCGAGAACCTCCGCGTCCAGGCCAGCACCTTTCTCATGGAGGTGAAAAACGAACTGCATTTCGATCCGGCGACCTTCACCAATCGTAATTTCGACCCCACAAGGCGCCAGGGCGTCGAGGCGTCCGCGGCCTGGAGAGCGAGCGAGGACTGGCGACTGAAAGCGGCCGCCGCCTATGCCCGCGCGCGCTTTCGCGCAGGCCCGTTCAGTGGAAACGACGTGCCGCTGGTGGCGCCGTGGACCGCCAATATCGTCGCCGAGTGGCGCCTTTGGCCCGGCATCGAGTTGAGCGCCGGGGCCTCCTACGTCGCGGCCAAGCGCCTGGATAACGACGAGGCCAATGTGAACCCGGAAATCCCCGGCTATGCCTTGCTGGACATCAAGATCGGCGGCGAATACGAATCCATGTTCTGGTCGGCGGCCGTCAACAACCTCTTCGACCGCGACTACTACAATTATGGGGTCGCCAGCACCTTTACCGTGGGCAATTTCAACGCCTATCCGCTGCCCGGGCGCACCTTCATCTTGCGAGCGGGAGCGCGTTTCTGATGGCGCGCGGCGCGAGCATGTGGCGCGAGAACTGGGTCGCGATCGGGGCCTCGGCCTTGGCGCATGCGGGGGTGATTGGCGCGGCGCTGGGTGTCGGATGGCTGGGACCGCCGGCGGAGACGCCTCCGATCGAGGTGGAGATCGTTTTCGTCGCGCCGGATTCGGCGCCAAGCACGCCCGCGGTCCCCGATGCCGCGCCGGCGGAACCTTTGGCCGGCCCAAGCCAAAGCCCAGCCGCGCCACCGATCGAGGACGCGCCGGCAATGAAGGGCGCGGCAAACGATGCCCGCCCCGCCGTTCGCGCCGCCCGTGTTCCGCGCGAAGCACGGCGGACTGTCCGGCAGGCAGTGCGAACGGCCGCGCCAGCGGCCGTCCAGGCCGCCGCGGAACCGCAATCGCAAGCGGCGGCGGCGATAAGCTTGGGCACAACTTCGCCCATGGACCCGGCGGCGACAGGAGGCGAAACATTGGGCGCGGCGACCGGTCCGGGCGTGGCGCTAAGCGCGCCACCCTGGCAGGCCGCGCCGCCGCCAGGCCCAAGCACCCCGCCCGCTTATGGCGGCAATCCGGCGCCGGCCTACCCCGCCGCCGCCCGCCGCCGGGGACAGCAGGGACAAGTGGTGCTGCGCGCCGAGGTGCAGGCGGACGGACGCCCGGCGCGCGTCGAGGTGGTGCGGTCGAGCGGTTACGCGCTGTTGGATGAAGCGGCGCTGGCCAGCGTAGGCGACTGGCGCTTCGCGCCGGCGGAAACTGACGGTAAGCCGTCCGCCGGCGCGGTCGAAGTGCCCATAACGTTCAAGCTCGTCGATTAAGCTGCTTTCTTGTCCGGCCGCCGGGGATCGTCGTTCGATCCGCCATCGGCCCGGACGGTGACAACGTCCGCCGCTTTCTTGTGCCGCCCGCTCGCGCGCGAACGGCGGTTGAGGAAGGCGATCACTTCACGGCGGTACTCGACGTCCCAAATGACGCGCTTGAGATCCAGATCACGCAATTTCACAACACAACCGATATTGAGGTGATACATACCCCTGCACTAGCCCCCGACCGGTCCGGTCGCGGCCCCACCAGCGGAGGGGGGGAACGCGAGCAGAACCGCAACCGGACCATCGGAGGCCCTGTGGATATCTATATGGTGTTGCAATACGGCATCGGCTAGACCCTTTTGCGGCTTAATTGCGGCGGGGCAAGGCTTTAGAGGTGCCGGGGAAGGGCAAGCGAATGGGCAAATACGTGCCGCTGACGAACCAGTTATATGAATATATTCTCAGATCCGGCCCGAAAGAATCCGCGTCCTTGGCGCGGTTGCGGGCGGCGACCGCCGGCCTGCCGGGCGCGGGCATGCAAATCGCCGCCGACCAGGGACATTTGATGCAGTTCCTGGTGCGCCTGATCGGGGCGCGGCGTTGCCTCGAAGTAGGGGTCTTCACCGGCTATAGCGGCATGGCGGTGGCGTTGGCCTTGCCCGCCGACGGGCGCCTCACCGCCATCGACAGGGACAAGAAGATGACCGCCATCGCGCGCCGCCATTGGCGCGCCGCCGGCGTCGCCGGAAAGATCGACTTGCGGATCGGCGATGGGGTGCCGGAACTCGACCGGTTGATCGAGGCCGGATTCGCCGGCGCCTATGATTTCGCCTTCATCGACGCCGACAAGGAAAACTACGAGGCCTATTTCGGCCGCGCGCTCGAACTCGTTCGCCCAGGCGGCGTCATCGCCGTGGACAACACGCTGTGGAACGGCAGGGTCATCGACCGGAGCCGCCAGGATGCCGACACCCGCGCCATTCGCGCCTTCAATCGCCGCCGCCGGGGCGACAAGCGCGTAGACGTCTGCCTGCTGCCGGTGGCGGACGGCCTGACCCTGGCGCGCAAGAAAGGGTGACAGCCAGGAACATGCCGCCGCTGGCGATCGTCCCGTGGATCGCGGCGATCTATGTCGCCGTCGCCTTGGGGGCAAAGGTGATGGCCTGGTACTGGCCAACGCAACCGGGGGCGATGGCCAATGAGGCGGCTCTGGCGCTGGCGGCGCTGATGGCCGGCGGCGCCAGCATGCGGTTCAACCCCAAGGCACGCGCGGCGGCGGCGGCGGCGGCGGCCTTGACTTACACCGTCATGTCCGCCACCGGCTTGGGCCTTGTGGGGCCGGAGGCGCTTGGTTTCGGGCGCTACCGCCATTTCGTCTTCGCGCCAAGCGCGTGCGAATTCGCCGTGCGTTTTCCTGAACGGCCCCAAATGCAGGAGGAATCCATCGCCGTCGGCGGCGGTACAGCCGTTGTCGTGATCGCGCGGTGGAGCGATCTTGGCGCGCTGGCGGCCTGGCAGGCGGAATGCGTCCCCGCGCCCGGGGGCGGGAGCGCCGACAAACTGGAAGCCGCGACGCGCGCCTGGGCGAATGAGACCCGGCTTATCGAGGCCGATATCGATGTCGCCGCCACAAGCGGGGGCACGGTGGCAAAGGTCGCCGGGTTTCTGCACGGATCGATCATCGACTCGGTGAGCGGCGTCCCGGCGCGCACGCGCGTCGAGAGCCGCATCCACGGCGGCACGAGCTCGCTCATGCGCCTCACCGTGTCGCAGCCCGGAAGCGCGCCTCTGGGGCCG
>CAZIVY010000460.1:0-13211 GCA_964542505.1 uncultured Rhodospirillaceae bacterium | reverse complement strand
CTATAATCCGGACGGTTGGACCCGGAGGGGAGGCCGGCGATGATCCAAGGCCAGGCGGCGAATGCCGCCCTCGATACATTTCCCAAGCTCTTGCGCGACCTGGCGGAGCGGCGCGGCGGGCGGCCGGCCATGCGTGAAAAGTATCTGGGCATCTGGCAGGCCTGGACCTGGCAGGAGGTGGCCGACAATGTCGCCGCCCTTAGCTGCGGCCTGGCGGCCATGGGGCTTAAGCGCGGCGACAAGGTGGCCATCGTCGGCGACAACCGGCCCCAGCTCTACTGGGCGGTAGCGGCGTCGCAGTCGCTGGGCGCGGTGGCGGTGCCGGTCTACCAGGATTCGGTCGCCACCGAAATTCAGTACGTGCTCGCCAATGCCGACGCGCGCTTCGTTTTCGCCGAAAATCAGGAACAGGTGGACAAGCTGCTGGCGGTCAAGGACCAGGTGCCCTGCGTCGAGCATGTCATCTTCAAGGACGCGCGCGGCTTGCGCCACTACACGCAACCATTCCTGCACCGCTTCGAGGACGTGCAGGCCCAAGGGCGAGCTTTCGCCGCCGCCCATCCCGATTACTTGGGCCAAGAAATCGCCAAGGGGCGTGGCGGCGACGTTTCGGTGATTTGCTACACCTCGGGCACCACCGGACGCCCCAAGGGCGTGATGCTGAGCTACACCAACCTGATTTTCGGCGCCCGCGGCGCCACCGAATTCGATCGCCTCGATTCCAGCCACGATATCCTGTCCTATTTGCCCATGGCCTGGGTGGGCGATCATTTCTTCTCCTACGCCCAGGCGCTGGTGACCGGTTTCACCATCAACTGCCCGGAAAGCGCCGACACGGTGCTCATCGACCTCAAGGACGTGGGGCCCACCTACTTTTTTGCTCCCCCGCCGATTTTCGAGAACATCCTTACCCGCGTCATGATTCGCATCGAGGACGCGGGCTACCTCAAGCGCTGGCTGTTCGCCTATTTCATGGGCGTGGCCAAGCGCGCCGGGATTCCGCTTCTCGAAGGCCGTCCCGTGAGCTTGTCCGATCGCCTGCTCTACGCCGTGGGCGAGATACTCGTATACGGCCCGCTGAAGAACGTGCTCGGCTTCAGCCGCGTCCGGCTGGCGTACACCGCCGGCGAGGCCATCGGCCCCGACATCTTCGATTTCTTCCGCTCCCTCGGCGTCAAGTTGAAGCAGCTTTACGGGCAGACGGAATCGTCTGTCTATCTGTGCATCCAGCCCGACCATCAGGTGCGCGCCGATACGGTGGGGCCGCCGGCGCCCGGCGTCGAGATCAAGCTGACCCCGGAGGGCGAGGTCGTCTACCGCTCCCCCTCGACGTTCGTCGGCTATTACAAGGACGACGCGGCCACGGCGGCGGCCAAGACCGCCGACGGCTGGGTGCGCACCGGCGATGCCGGCGTATTCACCGGCGAAGGCCATGTGCGCATCATCGACCGCGCCAAGGACGTGGGACGGCTCGCCGACGGCACGTTGTTCGCGCCCAAATATATCGAGAACAAGCTGAAGTTCTTCCCCTACATCAAGGAAGCGGTGTGCTTCGGCGACGGCGGCGCCTGGGTGACGGCGCTGATCAACATCGATCTCAGCGCGGTGGGCAACTGGGCCGAGCGGCGCGGTCTGGCTTATGCCAGCTACGCCGATCTGGCCGGCCGCCCCGAGGTCTACGACTTGATCGGCGGGTGCGTGGAAAAGGTCAACCGCGATCTCTCCGCCGACGCCGGGCTGGTGGGGTCGCAGGTCCAGCGGTTCCTCATTCTGCACAAGGAGCTGGACGCCGACGACGGCGAGCTTACCCGCACGCGCAAGGTGCGCCGCTCGACGGTGGCGCAACGCTACGGCGCGCTGCTCGAAGGCCTCAATTCCGACCGCGACCATGTGCCGGTGGAGGCGCAAGTGACCTACGAGGACGGCCGCACCGGCACCATGCGCGCCGACGTGAAAATCCGCCAGGCGCGGACGTTCGCGCACCTGCGCCAGACAGCCTAGAATCGCATCCGCGTCATGGGCGCCACCGCCGCGACATCGGCCACCGCTTCGGCGGACGCGCTGTTGCAAGTCGACGGCATCAGCCTGGCCTTCGGCGGCGTGCGGGCGCTAACCGACGTCAGCTTCAACATCCGCGAACGCGAGATCTTCGCCATCATCGGTCCCAATGGCGCCGGCAAGTCGTCGATGCTGAACTGCATCAACGGCTTCTACCACCCGCAAGCGGGCGCCATCACCTTTCGCGGCATCAAGCGCAAGCAGATGCGCCCGCACGAGGCGGCGGCCCAGGGCATCGCGCGGACGTTTCAGAACATCGCGCTGTTCAAGGGCATGACGACGCTCGACAACATCATGACCGGGCGGCTGCTGAAGATGAACGTCAACCTGGTGACGCAGATGATTCATTACGGCCCGGCGCGGCGGGACGAAATCCTGCACCGGACGTTTTGCGAGAAGATCATCGACTTCCTGGAAATCCAGTCGATCCGCAAGGTGCCGGCGGGCAAGCTGCCCTACGGCCTGCAGAAGCGGGTCGAGCTCGGCCGCGCGCTGGCGGCGGAGCCGGTGCTGCTGCTGCTCGACGAACCCATGGCCGGCATGAACCTCGAGGAAAAGCAGGACATGTGCCGCTTCATTCTCGACGTCAACGACGAATTCGGCACCACCATCTGCCTGATCGAGCACGACATGGGCGTGGTGATGGACATTTCCGACCGCGTGCTGGTGCTCGACTATGGGCGCAAGATCGCCGAGGGTACGCCCGACGAGGTGCGCCGCCACCCGGCGGTGATCGCCGCCTATCTCGGCGTCGGGCACTAGTGTTGTGTTTCTAGAATTCATTGGCCTGTCCGTCCATCCGTCATCGCCGGGCTTGACCCGGCTATCCACGGATCGTGGATGCCCGGATTACCCCCGGGTTAAACCCGGGGGCTGGGCATGACGACGGGAGGGAACGAAATGCCGGAGCAAGCACACTAGGAGGCGGCGGTGCAGTTGCTGGGTTTCATGCTCGAAGTGCTGATCGGCGGCCTGTTTGCCGGCGTGCTTTATTCGCTGGTGGCGTTGGGCGTCGTTCTCATATTCAAGGCTTCGGGGGTGTTCAATTTCGCCCAAGGAGCGATGGTGCTGCTCGCCGGTCTTGCCCTGGTGCGCGCCCTCGAATTCATGCCGCTGCCGCTGGCGCTCGCCTTCGCCGCCGCGTTGATGGTGGCGCTCGCCTTCGTCATCGAACGGGTGGTGCTGCGCCCCCTGGTCAACCAGCCGCAGATCATTCTCTTCATGGCCACCATCGGCATATCCATCTTTCTTGACGGCTTCGGCCAGACGCTGTTCGGGTCCGACGCCTACCCGCTCAATGTCGGCATCCCGAAGGACGCGATTTTCCTTGCCCAGGGGATTTTCGCCGGCGGCATTCTGATCAACGCCTTCGACGTATGGGCGGCGGTCGTGGCGGGGCTGCTGGTGGCGGGCCTCGCGCTCTTTTTCCAGAAGACGCGCATCGGCTTGGCGCTGCGGGCGGTGGCCGACGATCATCAGGCGGCGCAGTCGGTGGGCATCCCCTTGAACCATATTTGGGTGATCGTGTGGGCGGTGTCGGGGATCGCGGCGCTGGTGGCGGGCACCATCTGGGGGTCGAAGCTGGGGGTGCAGTTTTCCATCTCCCTGGTGGCGCTCAAGGCGCTGCCGGTGCTCATCCTCGGCGGCTTCACCTCGGTGCCGGGGGCCATCGTCGGCGGGCTGATCATCGGCGCCGGCGAGAAGCTGGCGGAGGTCTTCGCCGGGCCCTATCTCGGTGGCGGCATCGAAAATTGGTTCGCGTTCATGTTGGCTCTGGTGTTCCTGCTCTTCCGGCCGCAAGGCCTGTTCGGCGAGCGCATCATCGAGCGGGTTTGAGCGGGGCATAAGTGATCTACCGCGAGTCCGGCCAGTTCAAGACCAGTTACATCGCCGATCAGGCGGTGTTTCCCATCCTCCAGGATCGGCTGGCCGTCGCCGCCGTCATGGCGCTGGCCTTTCTCGTCGTGCCGCTGACCGCGAGCGAGTACATGCTGCGGGCCATCTTGATCCCGTTCCTGATCCTCTCGCTCGCCTCCATCGGCCTCAATCTCCTGGTGGGCTATTGCGGGCAGATCTCGCTCGGCGCCGGCGGCTTCATGGCCGTGGGCGCCTATGCCGCCTACAATTTCGCCATCCGCGTCCCGGAGCTGAATTTTCTCGTCGCCATTTTGCTCGGCGGGTTTCTCGCCGCCCTGGTGGGCATCGTCTTCGGCGTCCCCAGCCTGCGCATCAAGGGCCTCTATCTGGCGGTGGCGACGCTCGCGGCGCAGTTCTTTCTCGACTGGCTGTTCATTCGCGTCAAATGGTTCACCAACTACACCCCGTCCGGTTCCGTCGTCGCGCCGGCGCTGAAGACTTTCGGGTTCGAGATCGATACCCCGGTCGAGAAATACCTGCTGTCGCTGTGCTTCGTCGTCGTCTTCGCCATGATCGCCAAGAACATGGTGCGCGGCGCGCTCGGCCGCCAATGGATGGCCATCCGCGACATGGACATCGCCGCCGAGATAATCGGCATCCGGCCGTTGGCGACCAAGCTGCTCGCCTTCGCCGTCAGTTCATTCTATTGCGGCGTCGCCGGGGCGCTGTGGGCCTTCATCTATCTGGGCGCGTGGGAGCCGCTGGCGTTCGACGTCAACCGCTCGTTCGCCCTGCTGTTCATGGTGATCATCGGCGGCCTGGGTTCGATCCTCGGCTCCTTTTTCGGCACCGCCTTCATTCTCATCGTGCCCCTCTTTCTCAATCAGGTGCCGGCGGCCCTGGGCCTGCCGCTGTCGACGGCGATGGTATCGCATCTCGAGTTCATGATTTTCGGCGCCGCCATCATCTTCTTCCTCATCGTCGAGCCCCACGGCCTCGCCCGCCTGTGGGCGGTGGGCAAGGAGAAGCTGCGCATGTGGCCATTCCCCTATTAGGCCGGCGCGGTCAAACGGCGACAGCCGAAAGGATATATCCCCGCCTATAACGGATAGTCTCTCCGCGGGGTCGTTGATCCCTTGTGGGGACGTGGCAAAGTGGCGACATGTGGCCCCGCATGCTCGCCCGGTGCCGTGCGCTCAGCCTCGCGCAGCGATACATGCTGGCCAGCTTGATGGTGCTGGTCCTGTTCATGGCCACCCTCGGTTGGTGGGTCAGCGGCCGCATCGAGGCGGGTGTGGTGCGCGAGACGGGGGCCACCACCGCGCTTTACGTGGATAGCTTCGTCGCGCCCCTGCTGCAGGAACTGGGCGGCGGCGAAAATCTGCAGCCGGAGAACGCGGCGAGCCTCGACCGCCTGCTGACCGATACGCAGTTGGGCCAGCGCATCCTTTCGCTCAAGGTGTGGAACCGCGAGGGCAAGGTCCTTTACAGCACGCTTCCCGGCCACGTTGGCCGCACCTATCCGGTGGGCGACGATCTGAAGGAAGCCTGGTCGGGCAAGGTCTACACCGGCATCAGCAATCTGGACGAGGAAGAACAGCAACTCGAGCGGATGTTGGGCCATCACCTGCTGGAAATCTACAGCCCGGTGCGCCGCGCCGGCTCGGCCGACGTCATCGCCGTGGTCGAGTTTTACCAAAGCGCCGAAAGCGTAAAGGCCAGCGTCGCTTCTGCCCGCGTCTCCACCTGGATGATGATCCTGGCGGCGACGTCCCTCATTTATTTCGCGCTGGCCGATATCGTCCGCCGCGGCAGCGCCACCATCGCCCGCCAGCAGGACGAACTGCACGACAAGGTGCGCCTGCTTACCTCTCTACTGGCCGAGAACCGGCGTCTCGGCGAGCGGGTGCACCGCGCCGTGACCGGCGCCACGGCGCGCAACGAAGCCTATCTTCGCCGCTTGAGCAGCGAACTCCACGACGGTCCGGCGCAGGCCGTGGGCGCGGCATTGCTGCGCCTCGATTCGGTGATCGCCGATGCTCAAGGGTCGTCCAATGGCCATCCCGTCGGCCTGCATGTGCGGGACGATCTGCGGGTGATAGAAACCTCGTTGCGCGACGCCATGAGCGAAATCCGGGCGTTGTGCGGCGGTTTGGCCCTGCCGGAACTCGAAGGCTACACGCTGCCCGAGACGGTATTGCGCGCGGTGCAGGTGCACGAGCGGCGCACCGTGACCGAGGTGGCGCTTAGCGCCGGCGACCTGCCCGAACAGGCGCCGCTGCCGATGAAGATCACCGTCTACCGCTTGGTGCAGGAAGGCTTGACCAACGCCTTTCGCCATGCCGGGGGCAGGGGGCAAAAAGTGTACGTTCGCCGCGATGGCGCCGACATCGCGGTCGAGATCGCCGATTCAGGGCCGGGATTTGACGGCCCGCCGGTTGGCGATACCGGCCATCTGGGTCTGGCCGCCATGCGCGAACGCACGGAAAGCCTGGGCGGCGTGTTCAGCATCTTGAGCGGGCCGGGAGCGGGCAGCGCCATTACCGCGCGCATCCCCCTGCAACCCCGGGAGCACGGCGATGATCGATTCGCCTGACAAGATTCGCATTGTCGTGGCCGACGATCACCCCCTGTTCCGTCAGGGTGTGATCGCCAGCCTCTCCGCCGCACCCGATATCGAGGTGGTCGGCCAGGCAGCCGACGCCGCCGGCGCCGTTCGCGTGACCCGCGAACTGCTGCCCGACGTGGCTCTGCTCGATGTCAGCATGCTCGGCGGCGGCTTGCAGGCCGCGCGCGAGATCTCGGCCGCCTGCCCGGTGGTCAGGGTCATCATGCTCACCGTCTCGGAGCGCGAGGACGACGTGTTGCGGGCGCTGCAAGCCGGCGCGCGCGGCTACATCCTGAAAGGCGTGGCGGCCGCCGACCTGGTGCACGTCGTGCGCCAGGTGAACGGCGGCGAATCCTATGTGACGCCGGCCCTTGCCGCCGGCCTATTGACCGAGCTCCGGGGCGACCGCAGGCGCGTTGGCGTCGCCCATCTCTACCAGGAGTTGACCGAGCGCGAGCGCCAGATCCTCGAACTCGTCGCCACCGGCCAAAGCAACAAGGAAGTCGCCCGCGAACTGAAATTGGCCGAAAAAACCGTCAAGCACCACATGACCAACGTGCTGGAGAAGCTTCAGGTCCGCAACCGCGTGGAAGCGGCCCTGTTGGCCCGCGACGTTGCCGCCCAGCGCGCCTGAGCCCTAGCCTTCGACCTTCGGACGAGCCGCCTGGACGCCGGAGGCGGGTTGGCGGCCTCCGAAAACTCGTGCTAGCATGAATTGCATGCCCCCTGCCCCTGGGGCGGGGGAGAAATGGGTGCGTTTTCAGCACAGCCTTGGGAGGGCAAATTCATGCACTGGAACAAATGGTCATTGGCCGCCATTGCGGTCGCCATCGGCGCCGGCCCGTTCGCGGCCAGCGAATCGCTAGCTCAGAACGAGCAATTCATCCCCAGCCTGGTTTATCGCTCGGGCGCCTATGCCCCGAACGGCATCCCCTTCGCCAACGGCGTCGCCGACTATTACAACCTGATCAACGAGCGCGACGGCGGCATCAACGGCGTCAAGATTCTGTTCGAGGAGTGCGAAACCGGCTACGCCACCGACCGCGGCGTCGAGTGCTACGAGCGCCTGAAGGGCAAGGGCCCCACCGGCGCGGCCTATTTCAACCCGCTCTCCACCGGCATCACTTACGCCCTGACGGAAAAGGCGCCGGTGGACAAGATTCCGGTTATTTCCATGGGCTATGGCCGCTCCGAATCGGCCGACGGCAGCGTCTTCCCGTGGAACTTTCCGCTGCTCGGCACTTATTGGAGCGCCGCCGACGTCATCCTTCAGCACATCGCCAAGATTAACGGCGGCTACGACAAGCTGAAAGGCAAGAAGGTCACGCTCGTCTATCACGACTCGCCCTACGGCAGGGAGCCCATCGCCTGGCTCGAGGATCTCGCCGCCAAGCACGGCTTTGCCTACAGCGGCATCCCGGTCACCCATCCGGGCGTCGAGCAGAAGGCAGCTTGGCTGCAAATCCGCCAGAACCGGCCGGATTACGTCCTGCTTTGGGGCTGGGGGGTGATGAACTCCACCTCCATCAAGGAAGCGGCGGCGGTGAACTACCCGCGCGAGCAGATGTTCGGCGTCTGGTGGTCGGGCGCCGAACCCGACGTGCTGCCGGCCGAGGAAGGCGCCAAGGGCTACAGCTCCGCCATGCTCCAGCACGGCGCCGGCCAGTTCCCGGTGCATGCCGACATCCTGAAGCTCCTCTACGCCAAGGGCCGGGGCGCGGCGCATGCCAAACCCGATGAAGTGGGCCACGTCCTCTACAACCGCGGCATGGTCAACGCCATGCTGGGGGTCGAGGCGATTCGCACCGCGCAAGGCAAATACGGCAAGAAGCCCTTGACCGGCGAGCAGGTCCGTTGGGGCATCGAGAACCTCAACCTGACCGCGGAGCGGATCAAGGAAATGGGCTTCGAGGGCATGCTGCGGCCGGTGAAGATCGCCTGCAGCGACCACGAGGGCGCCCGCTGGGGCCGCATCCATCAGTGGGACGGCGGCAAGTGGAAGGTGACCTCGGACTGGTACGAGGCCGACGTGAAGTCGCTGCAAGCCAAGTACGCGGCGACGGCGAAGAAGTACGCGGAAGAAAAGAAGATCACTCCGCGCGATTGCTCCAAGGAAGGTTGACCGGGCATTGAGCCGGCAGGGGGGCGGGCGATTGAGTCCGCCCCCCGCGCTTTCCACCTAAGCCAACTTGGCCGCCATGAGCGCTCCCGCCGCTTCTCCCGCCGCCACGTCTCAAGCCACGCCGGCGACGGGCGCCCCGCCGCTGTTGAGCGTCAACAGCATCGAAGTCGTTTACGATCACGTCATCCTGGTGCTGAAGGGGGTATCGTTGCACGTGCCAAAGGGCGGCATCGTCGCCTTGTTGGGCGGCAACGGCGCCGGCAAGACGACGACGCTGAAGGCGATTTCGAATCTGCTCCGCGCCGAACGCGGCGACGTCACCAAGGGGGCCATCGACTATGACGGCCAGCGCATCGAGAACTTGAACCCCTCGGCTCTCGTCAAGCGCGGCCTCGTCCAGGTCATGGAGGGCCGGCACTGCTTCACCCACCTGACGGTGGAGGAAAACCTGCTTACCGGCGCCCACACGCGCGGCGTCGGCCGCCGGGCCCTCGCCGACGATCTGGACCTGGTCTACGGCTATTTTCCCCGCCTCAAGGAAAGACGCAAGGCGATCGCCGGCTACACCTCCGGCGGCGAGCAGCAGATGACGGCGATCGGCCGCGCCCTCATGTCGCGGCCGAAAATGATTCTCCTCGACGAACCCTCCATGGGCCTGGCGCCGCAACTGGTGGAGGAAATTTTCGCCATCGTCCGCCGGCTGAACGAAGAGGGTGGCGTCAGCATTCTCGTCGCCGAGCAGAACGCCAACATGGCGCTGCGCTACGCCCATTTCGGCTATATCCTCGAGAACGGCCGCGTCGTGCTCGACGGGCCGGCGGAGAGTCTGCGCGAGAACGCCGACGTCAAGGAGTTTTACCTCGGCCTCGATTCGAGCGGCCGGCGCAGTTTCCGCGACGTCAAGCACTACCGGCGGCGCAAGCGCTGGCTGACCTAGTGCCGACTATCGCGGAAGAGTGAGTCGCCCCCACCCTTGCCCTACCCCGCAAGGGTGGAGGGCATATTAAGTGGATGCAACCACTTGCCCCCTCCCCCTCGATGGGGGAGATTTGGGGTGGGGGTGGCCGGCTTATTTGCGAGAGTCGGTACTAGCGCGGGCGGGCCGCCCGGACGGGAGATGCCATGCCCCCCGCGGGCGAACATTACGACCGGTTGGAGACCCGCCCCGCCTCGTCGCGGCGCAAGGCGGAAGCGCGCGCGCTTGCCCGCCAGGTGGCGCACGCCAAGGCCCATTCGCCCTATTACCGCGCGCTGCTTGAGAAAGTGGACGCGGCCGAAATCACCAGCCGCAAGGCGCTGGCGCAATTGCCCCTGACGCGCAAGTCCGCGCTCGCCGCCCGCCAGCGCGACATGCCGCCGCTGGGCGGCTATCAGGGCGTGGCGCTCGAGCGCATCGGCCGTTTGTACCAATCGCCCGGCCCGGTCTATGAGGCCGACGGGCGCGGTCCCGATCACTGGCGTTTCGCCCGCAGCCTGTGGGCCGCCGGCATCAGGCGCGGCGAACTGATCCACAACAGCTTTTCCTATCATCTGACGCCGGCCGGCAGCATGGTCGAATCGGCGGCGCAGGCGCTTTCCTGCCCGGTCTTTCCCGGCGGCGTCGGCAACACCGAATTGCAATTGCAGGCCATGGCCGATCTGCGCCCGGCGGCCTATTGCGGCACGCCCTCGTTCCTCAGGATCCTGCTCGACAAGGGGCGCGAACTTGGCCGCGACCTGTCGTCGCTGAAAAAAGCCCTGGTGGGCGGCGAGGCCTTGCCGCCGGGCTTGCGCGCCGAATTCGCCGACCGCGGAGTCGCCGTGTTTCAGAACTACGGCACCGCCGATGTCGGCCTCATCGCCTACGAATCCTCGGCCCGCGAAGGCCTGATGATCGACGAGGGCGTGATCGTCGAGATCGTGCGCCCCGACAACGGCGACCCGCTCCCCGACGGCGACGTGGGCGAGGTGGTGGTCACCGTCCTGGTCAACGACGTCTACCCGCTGTTGCGCTTCGCCACCGGCGACCTGTCGGCGATCCTGCCCGGGGTCAGCCCTTGCGGCCGCACCAACCGGCGGCTGCGCGGCTGGCTCGGCCGCGCCGACCAGGCGACCAAGGTCAAGGGCATGTTCGTCGTTCCCGCCCAGATCAATCAGGTGACGGCGCGCCACCCGGAAATTCGCAAGGCGCGGCTCGAGGTGGCGAGCGAGAACAACGCCGACGTCATGACCCTGCACTGCGAGGTCGACGCCGACCGCCATTCCTCGTCCGCCATCGCGCTCGCCGCCGCCATCGCCGAGACCGTGACCTCGGTGTGCAAGGTGCGCGGCCACGTCGAGATCGTCGCTCCCGGCAGCCTGCCCAATGACGGCAAGGTCATCGCCGACCTGCGCAAGTACGATTGAGCCGCGAAGGGCCGAAGGTGCGGATGTGAGCTTGACGGCGGAGAATATCGCCTGCGAGCGCGGCGAGCGCATGGTTTTCGCCGGCCTCGGCTTTGGCGTCGAGGCGGGCGGGGCGTTGCTTCTCCATGGACCGAACGGCAGCGGCAAGTCGAGTCTGCTGCGCCTCCTCGCCGGCCTCACGCCCCCGGCCGCGGGCCGCATCCTTTGGGACGGCCGGCCCGTGGACGAAGACCCCGACGCGCACCGCGCGCGCACCCTCTATGTCGGCCATCTGGATGCGGTGAAAGCGGCTTTCACCGCCGCCGAGAACCTGGCTTTCTGGGATCGTCTTGGCGGCGGCGCAACGCCCGGCGCCGTGGCGGCGGCCTTGGACGCGCTGGGGTTGGCGGCGCACGCCGGCACCTCGGCGCGGTTGCTCTCCGCCGGACAGCGCCGGCGGCTCAATCTGGCGCGCCTTCTGTTGCGCCCGGTGGCGCTGTGGTTGCTGGATGAACCGACCACCACCCTCGACGCCGAAAGCGTCGCCAGCGTCGGGCGCATGATCGCCGGCCACCGCGCCCGGGGCGGCGCCGTCGTCCTCTCCAGCCACGGCGACTTCGCCCCCCCGGGGGCGGTACGGCTGGCGCTGGACCATCGAGCATGAGCGCCTTTATCGCCCTTGTCGGGCGCGACCTGCGCTTGAGCGTCCGCCACGGCGGGGCGGCGATGCTGGCGGTGACATTTTTCGTTCTGGCGGTGACGCTGTTCCCCCTGGGCGTCGGCCCCGAACCGCAAACCTTGGCGCGCATCGGCGCCGGGGTCCTGTGGGTGGCGGCGCTGCTGGCGGCGCTGCTCTCGCTCGATCGCCTGTTTCAGGCCGACTTCGAGGACGGCAGCCTCGAACTCTTGGCCCAAAGCCCATTGCCGCTGCCGCTGACGGTGCTGGCGAAGTGCCTCGCCCACTGGCTCGGAACCGGCTTGCCGCTGGCGGTGGTGGCGCCGGTCCTGGCGGTGCTGCTGCACATGGAAAGCGCGGCGCTTTCCGTCCTTGTGGCGGCGATGATTCTCGGCACGCCGAGCTTAAGCCTGATCGGCGCCGTGGGCGCGGCGCTGACGGTCGGCGTGCGGCGCGGCGGCGTGTTGCTGTCGCTGCTGGTATTGCCGCTCTACATCCCGGTGTTGATTTTCGGCGTCGGCGCCGTGGAAGCGGCGGCGCTTGGGCTGACGCCCCGGCCGCATCTGCTGCTGCTGGGCTCCGCGTTCCTGGCGGCGGCGGCGCTGACGCCCTGGGCTTCCGCCGCCGCGCTGCGGCTGGCGCTCGAATAGGGTCTGCCCTAGCTTACCCCCATGCATCGCCTCGCCAATCCCACCCGCTTCCTCCGCCTTGCCTCGTATGCGCAACCCTGGAGCTTCGCGGTCGCGGCGCTGACCCTTGGCGCCGGCCTGGTCTGGGGGTTGCTGTTCGCGCCCCCCGACTACCAGCAGGGCGACAGCGTCCGCATCATGTACGTGCATGTTCCGGCGGCGTGGATGGCGCTGTTCGTTTACGCCAACATCGCGCTCGCTTCCGCCTCGGCGCTGATCTGGCGCCATCCGGTGGCGGACATGGTGGCCAAGGCCTCGGCCCCCATCGGCGCCGGCTTCACCTTCGTCTGCCTGCTCACCGGTTCCTTGTGGGGCAAGCCCATGTGGGGAACGTGGTGGGTTTGGGACGCGCGCCTGACCTCGGTGCTGATCCTCTTTTTTCTTTATCTCGGTTACATGGCGCTGTGGAACGCCATCGAGGACGGCTCCAAGGCGGCGCGCGCCGCCGCCATTCTGGCGCTGGTGGGCGCGGTCAACTTGCCGATCATCAAGTTTTCGGTGGACTGGTGGAACACCCTGCATCAACCCGCCAGCGTGTTCACTTTGGCCGGCCCGAAAATTCACCCCGATATCCTCGGACCGTTGCTGCTCATGGGCGTCGGTTTCACCGCCTATTACGTCGCGCTTCTGTGCGTGCGCGTGCGGGCCGAGATTTTGGCCCGGCGCGCCAGGGCGCTGCGCCTCCTGGCGTCGGCGTCCTAGGACACGGCGGCGCATGCGCTGGACATCGCTGGCCGAATTTTTCGCCATGGGGGGCTATGGCGGCTTTGTCTGGCCGGCGTTCGCCGCCGCCGCCGCCGTTCTGATCGGCCTTGGGCTGGACAGCCGCCGCCGGCT
>CAZIVY010000459.1:0-4217 GCA_964542505.1 uncultured Rhodospirillaceae bacterium | reverse complement strand
CTAGAGCAATATCAAGTTAGATTGACCCGCCCGGTTCAATCTAACTTGATAAAATTGCTCTAGATTTCAAGGTGATAGAGCAGCTTTATCCGCTCATTGGATTGCTGAAAGCGATTCCAATTGAGCGGATGCTGCTCTAGGCGCCGAACCAGCGGTCCACGGCGACGCGGCCCTGGTCGCGCAGGCGCTCCAGCATCGGCCATTCGGGACGCAGCATGCTGCCCGCCGCCAGCGCGCCGATTTCGGCGGTGGCGTCGATGCGGTGCAGGCGAAGCCGGCGCACCCGCCTTCGCATGCGGCCGCCGACGGAGAAACCCTCGCGCGCCACGCGCCGGGCAAGGTCAAGCCCTTCGATCTCGCTCATCAACGGGGCGTTGAAAATGATCTGATTGACCCGGTGCAGAATCTCCTGCGCCGAGGCGGGATCGCCCTCCATTTCCACCGGGTTGAGCTGCACCAGCAGGACGTCGCGGGCACGGCAATGTTCCACCAACGGCGACAGAGGCGGATTGCCGCTGTAGCCGCCGTCCCAGAAACTTTCGTCCCCCACGCGCACGGCGCGCTGCAAGGTGGGCAGGCAACTGGACGCCAGCAAGGCGTCGAGCGAAATGTCCTGGTTGGTGAAAAGGCGCAGCCGGCCGCTGCGCACGCTGGTGGCGCCGATGAAAATCTTCACCGACGAGCAGGCGCGAATGGCCTCGACGTTGACTTGCTCGGCAAGGATGGCGCGCAGCGGATTGAGATCGAAGGGGTTGAATTGCGCCGGCGAGAGCACGCGGGTCAGCGCATCGAGATTCGAAAACGGGTTGGACCAGGCGGGCAGGATCTGCTCCATCCAGCGCTGCATGGATCCCCGTCCCGGGTCGAGCACGGTCAGATCGGCGACGCGGCGCCAGAAACGCGCCAGCGACGCCCGCGCCCCGTCATTGCCGCCAGCGATCCAGCCGCTCAGCATCACGGCGGCGTTCAAGGCGCCCGCCGAGGTGCCGCTCAAGCCGTCGAAGCTGAAGCCTTCGTCCTCGAGCAAGCGATCGAGCACGCCCCAGGTGAAGGCGCCGTGGGCGCCGCCCCCCTGCAAGGCCAGGCTCAAGCGCGGCGAGCGCCGGCGCCACATGCGCCGGGGCCGGGCGGTCAGCCACTGGCGAACACGCTCGGCGACGGCGGATCCGGATTCGGTCATCCGCTCGCCGAAACCGGCATTGGCCTCATAAATCTGGGTTGTCATGTTGCGACGCGGTAAGGATATTGCACCGCACAACAGAATGCACAAAATCCTTGAAGGAACAGTTAAGCTATTATTTTTGCGTGATAATTATGTGACGCTGGAAAGGGCCGCGGCACCCAGGCCAAGCGCGCCGCCGGCCAAAACCAGCCAGTGGATGCCCACCGACCAGCGCATCTGCACCACCAAAGCCGCGATCGCCAGCAGCGCCGACCAAGGGGCGAACCCTTCCGGCGGCAACAACACCGCCAAACCGAGAAACGCCGCGAGGTTGAGCACCACCCCCACCACGGCGGCGGTAATGGCGGACAAGGCGGAAGCGGCGGGCCGGAAGCGGCCCAGGCGCTCGATATAGGGCGCGCCGAGAAAGATGAGCAAGAACGACGGGAGGAAGGTGACGTAGGTTGTCAGGCCCGCGGCCAGGGTCGCCGCCAGCAGCGGATCGAGCGGTCCGGGCCGCGTCCAGCCGGCGGTGAAGCCGACATATTGCAGCACCAGGATCAGCGGCCCAGGCGTGGTTTCGGCCAAGGCCAGGCCGTTGATCATGGCCGCCGCGTCGAGCCAGCCGTAAACGTTCACCGCTGCATCGGCGACGTAGGGCAGAACCGCGTAAGCGCCGCCAAAAGTGACGAACGCCGCGGTGGTGAACAGGCGCGCGATATCGCTGTAGGGATCAGGGCCAAAAAAGGCGATTACCGCCGCTACCGGCAGCGCCCACAAGAGCACGAAAAGCCCTATCAGCAGCGCGCTCCGGCGCAGTCCGCCCGCGACTTCACCCACGCCATCGGCGGACGCGGCAACCGGTCCATGCGCGCCAGACGCCGCGCCCGTTCCGTGCGCGGGAGGCGCGAACATGCCCGGCGCCCATTGGGCGCTGGCGGCGCCAATAAGCGCCGCCGCCAGCACGATCCACGGAAAATCGATGCCGAGCACGCGGATGGCGACGAACGCGGCCGCCGCCAGGATCACCGCCGCCGGTCCCTTCAGCGAGCGCCTGCCAATGCGCCATACGGCATGCACGACGATGGCGATGACCACCGGCTTGATGCCGTCGAAGGCGGCGGCGACGGGCGCGAAAGTTCCGTGCGCCACCAAGAGCCAGCTCAGCAGCCACAGCACCAGCGCGCCAGGCAACACGAACAACGCGCCGGCCGCGACCCCGCCCCGCCAGCCATGCAACCGCCAGCCGATATAGGTGGCCAGTTGCTGGGCCTCGGGCCCCGGCAGCAACATGCAGAAATTCAGCGCGTGCAGGAACGTCACCTGCCCGATCCACTGCCGGCGGTCGACAAGATCGTGCTGCATGATGGCGATCTGCCCCGCCGGTCCGCCGAAGGAGACCCACCCCAGGCGATGCCAATAAGCCAGCGCGGTGCGGAAATCGGGGTGCGGCGGGGGTGACGATTGGGCGACTGGGGCGGCGGGCATGAATCCCATCGTGGGCGGGCGGAGGGAAGCTTGCCACAAACGGCGCGCCGGCTACAGGCCCGCTCTTGCGCGCCCAAGTGCCGGGCGTCAATCTGCCCGCCATGCTGGCCGTGCCCGACCGCGCCCATTGCGCCGCCCGCGACGAGGCCGACCCGTTGCGTTCGCGGCGCGACGAGTTTCTTCTGCCGCCGGGCACGATCTATCTCGACGGCAATTCGCTCGGCGCGCTGCCGCGCCGGGTCAGACAACGCCTCAAGCAGGTGGTGGCGGAAGAATGGGGCCAGGGCCTCATTCGCAGTTGGAACGCCGCCGGCTGGATCGACCTGCCGCAGCGCGTGGGGGCGAAGATCGCCGCCTTGATCGGGGCCAGGCCGGGCGAAGTCATCGCCGCCGATTCGACCACGGTCAATCTGATGAAGCTGCTGCTGGCCGGGTTGCGGCTGAGGCCGGACCGCCGCGTGATCCTGACCGAGCGCGACAACTTTCCCACCGACCTCTACGCCGCCGAATGCGCGGCCGATCTTCTCGGCGGCCGGCAGGTGCGCCGCGTCGAGGCCGGCGCCATCGCGCAAGCCGTGGGCGGCGACACCGCCTGCGTCATGCTGACCCACGTCGATTACCGCAGCGGCCGCATGCACGACATGAACCGCATCACGCGCGCGGCGCAGGCGGCGGGGGCGCTGATGCTGTGGGACTTGGCCCATTCGGCGGGGGCGGTGCCGGTGGACCTGAACGGCGCGGGCGCCGATCTGGCGGTGGGCTGCGGCTACAAATATCTCAATGGCGGTCCGGGAGCGCCGGCCTTTCTTTACGTGCGGCGCGATTTGCAGGCGGAATTGCGGCCGGTATTGGCGGGCTGGATGGGCCACGCGCGGCCGTTCGACTTCGCGCCCGCTTTCGCCCCGGCGGAGGGCGTGACGCGGCACCTGGTGGGCACGCCGGCGATCCTGGGGCTGGCGGCGCTGGATGCGGCGCTGGAGGTGTGGGCGGACGTCGACATGAAAGAGGTGCGGGCGAAAAGCGTCGCGCTGGCTGAGCTTTTCATCGCGCTGGTGGAGGCGCGTTGCGCCGGCTTCGGCCTTGAACTCGCCTCGCCCCGCGCCGCCGCCGAACGCGGCAGCCAGGTTTCGTTCCGCCACCCGCACGCGTTCGAGATCGTGCAGGCCCTGATCGCGCGCGGCGTCATCGGCGATTTCCGCTGCCCCGACCTGATGCGTTTCGGCCTGGCCCCGCTTTACGCGCGCTTCGCCGACATTTTCGACGCGGCGGAAGCGCTCCGCGACATTCTGGCCAGCGGCGCCTGGGACCTACCGTCCTTCCGCCAACGCGCCAAGGTCACCTGACCATGCGCCCGCTGGCGGAATTCCCGCGCGATGCCCGGCGGGCGGTGCGTTACCTGCTCACCGACATCGACGACACCTTGACGGATCATGGCCGGCTCGGCGCCGCCGCCTATGGGGCGCTGGAACGCCTCACCGCCGCCGGCATCGTCGTCGTCGTCGTCACCGGCCGCCCGGCGGGCTGGTGCGACCTGATCGCGCGCCAATGGCCGGTGAGCGCGGTGGTG
>CAZIVY010000458.1:0-3184 GCA_964542505.1 uncultured Rhodospirillaceae bacterium | reverse complement strand
CTGCACATAGGCGGCGTTCCAGGGCTCCGGCCCCAGCGCCCGCAACACGGTGGCGGGGTGGAAGGTGCCGGCGCCCACTTCCATGTCATAGGGTTGCAGCAGAATGCACCCCTGCTTCGCCCAAAAGGACTGAAGCGTCAGGATTTGCTCTTGAAAGGACGGCGGCTTCGTCCGGGACGCCATCGCGGCTTCGATTCAGGGGTGTGGGCGCGGCGCGGGACAATAGCCACCGCATCCCCCAGGGTCAAGGCGAACGGCGGGGAGCGGTAGGGTCAGTTTGAAATACTGTAAATTTTCTCCTAATGCCGGGTTGCCATGATGGAATAGCCCATTTAAGGGGTATTTAACTTTTGTGGTGTTGACTTATATGTCAATACGCGATGAGATCAACAACTGGATCGATGGGGGTCGGCTATTCCTTCTCGGGCGCGCTCTCGAGAGCGACCCGGTTGAGCGTAACTTGCTAATCTCGTCCGAGATCAAGGAGTTAGTGGATGGACCATGGATAGACGAAACCATGAGCAAGAGATGTGGGCAACTGCGCGCGAACATGGAAGTGTTCATGGGGGGCGAGTTAATCCCAGTCTGTCTAAATCCATTTCAGGCAAAGGCTGCCTACATGGGTCTGTTGGACCCAGTCGGCGATGGCATTTTTGACATCAGAAGCCGCGATCCCAAACCCGGCTTGCGCGTGTTTGGTGCTTTTGCCGAAACGGACACTTTCATTGCGTTGACGTGGTGCCCGCGCTCGGTTGCTGTTTCATGGGCTGGGAAAAAACCACTTGGCGATCGAGACTCCAGAGAATTTCGAGACGCCATTCTGGAATGCAAGACCGCTTGGAGACGTTTCTTCCCAACGTACCCACCAGTTACGGGAGATAACCTTCGTGACTACATCTCAAATAACGCCGTTCTTGTCTGAACTCGCTGCCGGTGAATCGATCCCGCCGAACAAGCTCGCGTTTTTCCAAGCGCGGCTGCGGAACAGGCTATTTCACTTTGTCCTGGTGAAATTTCTTGAGCAGGAGCGGATAAATGGTCTTACAAAGGCCAATTTGGCGCGGAGAATCGGGCGGAAACCAGAGGTAATTTCTCGCTTGCTCGGCGCTCCAGGTAATTGGACTTTGGACACCGTGAGTGACCTTTTGCTTGGAATTGCAGCCGAGGAACTGGAGCCCAGATCGTCCTCACTACTAGACCGGCACCAGCGTAATTTTGCCCAAGCAGAGTGGCTCAAAGTTGGTCAGTCGTCGGGCATTCTTGGGGCCAGGGCACAGACCGGCTCGTCATCCATTGAAGTTGTAACGTCGATTAGTCGCACGGCTAGTCACACGGCAACGTGAGCACGGCCATGTCCCTCGTCGAAATCGGCGCGGTTATCATTTGCGATGACGTCCGCAAGGAGAATACGAACAAGGACATTTTAATCGGCGTCTACTCTGGTGATATTATATTGCCCTCATTTCCCAGCGAGTTAGCTCTGGCGATTTGGATCGAACTAATACCCAAACAAATCGGCGAACACGAGTTGGAATTTAGACTCAGCCTAGCCGGTCAGCAGCTTGCTACATTTATGCTGAAGGCGACGGTACCAAAATTGGGCAGTTCAAGCACTGCCATTCCTGGATTTCGGCTTGGAGTCGCAGGCGAAACTGAATTGCTGTTGGAAATTCGGGAAGGCCACGATTGGCGTGTTCTCAAGAGAAAGAAAATTGTACAGGGGAACGTAACGTCAACTTTTCTTTCCCCAACGCTTCAAAGTGGCCAATCGGGCAATTTGTGAATGTCTCTTGCGATCCAGAACTCTGGCTCGCGCTTCGCCCCCTTGCGCCCCAGTTCGGCAGCGGCTGACTCCAAGAATATTGAATTGGCGTCCTCTACGATCTCGCCGGTGGCGATCTTCATAACCTTGACAGCCGCGCCAATAACGTCCGCCGGTGTTTCTCGCCCTTGGGGCCTTTACGCATGACCCGTAAACGGCACGGTCAAGGCGCGTCGCTCTTGGGATAAGGGCAGTCGGCGCGGCCGCAATGGCGCGCGCTGCCCACGGCCACATAGGCGCCGCAGACCGCGCAGGGCTTCATGTCCTCGGCCAGCACCTGGGGTTTCGGCTTGTCCTTGACCGGATCGGCGGCGCGGGCAGGCGGCGGGAACCAGCGGCGGTAGCCGTACCACACCGCCCCCACGGCCAGCAGCAAGAGCAAAATCTTGAACAGGTTCACGTTTTCTAGTGTCCTGACTCTGACATTTCGTTCCCTCCCGCCATCATGCCCAGCCCCCGGGTTTAACCCGGGGGTGATCCGGGCATCCACGATCCGTGGATCGCCGGGTCACCCCCGGACCGTGATCCGGGGGCGGCGATGACGGATGCATGGAGGGGCTATCAAATGTCATAAACAAAATACTAGAGTCCGATTCGCGCCCACAGCGCCCGCGCCTCGGCGGCCGCCCACAACTCGTCGATCCAGCCCGATCCCAGCGCCGATCCCGGCAGCGGCCACGCCTCGGCCCCCAGGCGGCGAAGCAGCCAGCCACGCCCCTCCCCCACGGGGACCAGCTTGACGCGCTCGCCAAAGCGGGCGCGCAGCACCGAACGCGGATCGCCGATGCCGTCGACCAGGCCCAAGCCCAGCGCCTCGCGGCCGGTCCAGAATTCGCCGGAAAACAGATCGGTTTCGCCGGCCGCCAGTTTCGCGCCCCGGCGCTCGCGCACCACTTCCTTGAAGGCGTCGTGCATGACGCTCATGGCGCGGCCGAGGCGCGCCACGTCGCCGGGTTTTTCGGGCGCGAACGGGTCGAGGAAGGATTTCCTGTCGCCGTGGGCGTGGATGCGGCGCTCGATGCCAAAACGCTCGATCAGCCGGTCGAAGCCGAACCCCTGGGCGATGACGCCGATGGAGCCGACGATGCTGTTGGCGTCGGCGTAAATTTCGTCGGCGGCGAGCGCCAGCCAGTAGCCGCCGGACGCCGCCGCGTCCTCGACGAAGGCGATCACGGGCAGTTTCTTCTCCGTCGCCAGTTGGCGGATGCGGCGCATGATCAGGTTCGACTGCACCGCCGAGCCGCCGGGGGAATTGATCGCCAGCGCCACCGCCTTCGCGCCGCGCATGGCGAACGCCCGCTCGATGGGCGCGGCCAGGGCAGCGAGATTGAGCATGGGACCGCGCAGCGGCAAATTGGCCCC
>CAZIVY010000457.1:0-2332 GCA_964542505.1 uncultured Rhodospirillaceae bacterium | reverse complement strand
GGGCCGAAAAATCCCTCGCGGCCGATTTCGCGCTCGAAGGCGCCTTTGGGCACCGCCACATGCGCCTGGCGCGGGGCTTCGCCCTCCACGTGGGGGAAGGAAATCCACTTCCTGGCCATGAGCGCTTCTCCTGGTTACGGTGTTGCCCGCGCGCCGGCCTTCAGCACGCCGCGGCGGATCTGGTCCTGCTCGATCGATTCGAACAGCGCCTGAAAATTGCCTTCGCCGAAGCCTTCATTGCCGCGGCGCTCGATGAGTTCGAAAAAGATCGGGCCGACCATGTTCTCGGTGAAGATTTGCAACAAGAGTCCGCCGCCCTCCAGGGGCGCGCCGTCCACCAGCACGCGGTTGACGCGCAGCCGTTTCAAGTCCTGGCCGTGACCCGGCAGGCGCTTGTCCACCGCGTCGTAATAGGTGTCAGGCACGTTCTGAAAGCGCACGCCGCGGGCGCGCAAGTTTTCCACCGCGCCGTGAATGTCGCCGGCGCCGAGCGCGATGTGCTGGATACCCTCGCCGCGATACGCGGTCAGGTATTCGGCGATTTGCGACTTGTCGTCGGAGGACTCATTGATCGGGATGCGGATCTTGCCGCAGGGACTGGTCATCGCCTTGGAGCGCAAGCCGGTGAGCTTGCCCTCGATGTCGAAATAGCGGACCTCGCGGAAATTGAACAGCCGCGCATAAAAATCCGCCCATTCGTCCATGCGGCCGCGATGAACGTTGTGGGTCAGGTGATCGATGACGGCGAGGCCGGCCTTCGGATTCGAAACCGGGGACGGATCGGGACCGGCGCGCAGGGGAACGAAATCGACATCGTAGATGGTCCCCTTGGCGCCGTAGCGGTCCACCAGATAGATCAGGCTGTCGCCGATGCCCTTGATGGCGGGGATATTCAATTCCATGGGGCCGACGCGGGATTCGACGCCCCAAGCCCCCGATTCCACGGCGCGCCGGTAGGCGAAGGCGGCATCGGCCACGCGGAAGGCGATGGCGCATACCGAGGGGCCGTGAATGCGCGCGAAGCTTTGGGCGAAGCTTTGCGGCTCGGCGTTCAAGATGAAATTGATGTCGCCCTGGCGAAACAGGGTGACATTCTTGGAGCGATGCCGGGCCACGGCCGCGAAGCCCAGGCGCTCGAACACCGCCGCCAGGGCCGCCGGATCGGGCGCGGCGTATTCGACGAATTCGAAACCGTCGGTTCCCAGCGGGTTTTCGAACAAGTCCCCCATGATCGGTTCTCCAGGTATCAGTCGAGATCGGCGCGTGGGTTCCGCGGTCGCGGCGGCCTTTGCTTGGCTTCCGCAGGCAGCCGCTCGCCGGCCGGGGCGGTGGGCGAATGGGGATGCAGAGCGTGAATCTTCCGCCGATTATGGCGGCGCACCAGGAACCATATCAGCGTCAGAAACGCCGCCAGCATGAGCAGCGCGATATCGCGCGCGACGCGGCCGAGCACGCTCTCGAAGGTCTTGGCCAATAGGTAGCCGCCACCGGCGAAGATCGTCGCCCACAGCCCGGCGGCGATGAAATTCAGCACCAGGAAACGCGGCCACGATATCTCGCTCATGCCGCAGGCGAGCGAGCTGACGTTGCGCACCCCGTAGATGAAGCGGAAACTCAAGATGAAGCCCACATGGTACTTGTGCAACCAGTCGAGCGCCGTCTCCACCCCCTCGCGCCAGCGCGGAAAGCGCAGCAGCAGCGAGTCGCCATAGCGCCGCCCGATATAGAAATAGAACTGATCGCCGGCAAAGCTGCCGAGCCAGGCGCTGGCGACAATCAGCGGCAGGTTGAGTACGCCGTGATAGGCCGCCGCGCCGGCCAGCACGACAAAACTTTCGCCCTCGAAAAACGTCCACACCACGGTGAGGAGGTAAAACCATCGGTCGTAGTCGGCGATGGTTTGATAAATGTCGTCCAAGAAACGGGTCCCAAGCGGTCGGCGGCGGCGGCTAAAATCGCCAAGGGCAATTAATACCACGGCGGCGCGAACTTGCTAGGCGGGATGCGCGATTCGGACAGATCTAGCCGAGGAGGTAGCCGAAAAGAGTGATGATCAGGACGGCCAAGGCGGCGACCAGGGCGGAGCGCCAGGCGAGCATCCGCAGAGTTTCATCCAAACGCTTATCTTCCTCGCGGATGCGGGAAAGCACGTGCAGGCGGAACAGGCGCCGCGCGCGCGTTTCCTCGTTGTGGCGCTCGATCTCGTCGCGCCGCCGGCCCGACAACGGCGCCACCGGCGCCGGATGGGGCGTCTTGACGGGCGCGGACGCGGCGAATTCCGCGTGCACCCGCCCCAAGCCTGGGTTTCCGCCACCCTCGACGACACGGACGC
>CAZIVY010000456.1:0-3690 GCA_964542505.1 uncultured Rhodospirillaceae bacterium | reverse complement strand
TTGGCGTCGAAGGCCTTCTTGATCAGCGCATAGGCCTTGCGGCGGATGACGAATTGTTCTCCCGGCTTGGTGGTCATTTTCATGCGCAATTGCACGGCGAAGTCGCCGAATTGCTCCACCCCCTGCATCTTCAACGGCTCGATGATGTGATGGCCGAATTCCGGATCGGTGGTCAGCGTCTTGCCGATCTCCTTGACCAGCTTGCGCGCTTTTTCCAGGTCGCTGTCGTAGGTGACGCCGATGGTGATCTTGTCGATCACCCAGTCGCGGCTCATGTTCTGGATGGCGCCAAGCTCGCCGAAGGGCACGGTGTAGAGCGGCCCGCGATGGTGGCGGAGCTTGATCGAGCGCAGCGAGAAGGATTCGACGGTGCCCTTGTAGCTGCCGCTTTGGATGTACTCGCCGACGCGGAAGGCGTCGTCGAGCAGATAGAACATGCCGCTGATGATGTCCTTGACCAGGGTCTGGGCGCCAAAACCGATAGCGACGCCGACGACGCCGGCGCCGGCGATCAGCGGCCCGATCTCCACCCCCAGCGCCGACAGCGCCATCAGCCCCGCCATCGCCACCAGAACCACCATCAGCATGTTGCGAAGGATAGGCAGCAAGGTGCGCAGCCGCGCCGCGTCGCGCGCCTGGTCGCGGTCGCCGATGGCGGCTTCGGGCTTCGCCGCGCCGGCCAGCGCGTTGTCGATCAATGTCTTGGCCACGTGCCAGATGAAATCGGCGACCAGGCCGATGACCACGGCGCTGAGGACGCCGCGCAATAGGCGAGTGAACAGCGTGTCGCTGGCGGTCAGTTCCACCAGGTCGATGCGCCAGGCGGCGGCCAGCGCCAGCGCGCCGCCGATGATCAGCGCCGCGCGCAAGCCGCGATCGAGCGAGACGGCGTAGATGCTGGGCACGTCCGCCTCGGCGGCGCCCGGCGGCCGCAAGAGGTGGTTCACCGACCGCCGCATCGCCCCAATGGCGCCTGGCACGGCGACGATGAGAAGCACGAACCAGAAGGCGGCCCTGGCCTCCGCCGCCCAGAGCAGCCACAAAAAAACGAAATAGGCGGAGAGCGCCCAGGAGCGATGCCGCCGGCCGAGCCAGGGCGCGCGCTGCCCGGCGGCGGCTCCTAGCGGCCGGCGCCAGACGATTTCGAGGGCGAGGCCCAGGAAGATGAGGCCCAACACATAGGCAACGATGCGGCGGGCGTCCGGGGCCACGCCCACGATGCGAAGCATGCTCAAGCCAAACCAGGAAAGGACATACCAGCCCACCAGATTGGAGATGCGCCGGTACCAGAACCACGCCGCCGCCATGTTCATGGGCACGATACGGAAGCGCTCGCCGCCGCCAAGTCCGGCAGGTGCGAACAGGAAACGGCCAAGAATCACAGCCACGCGCCACAACAGGAAGGCGACCAGATAGCCGAGCACGATGTCGCGCAGCAGAAACGGCCAGTCGAAGGGCAGGAACATGCCGACGCTGCCGAAAGTGAAGGCGGCGACTTTCGCCGTGCCGAAGCACAAGCGGATGCCGACGGCGCGCAGGCGCTCGGTCACGGTGTCGAGCGGCAGCGCGATAAGCCAAGCTCGGAACCCGCGCGTGAGCCAGTGAAAAGACATCTCGACGCCGAAGCCGAGGGCGACGAAGCCGACGATCAGCAGCCCAACGTAAATGAGGCCGTTTTCCTCGAACTCGAGCACCAGAATGATGCGCGCCCGCTCGATCTCGTCGGGCAAGGTTGGCGCCGCCGCGACCAGCGCCGCGAGATTGCGCCGCAAGGCGTCGAGCCGGGTGGCGGCCCACGCCGAGGGCATGGTCTCCGTGACCTCCGCGGCCACTGCCGCCGCGGGCGCCGGGGCCGGCGCGCCCCCAGGCCCCCGCCGGCTGTCCAGCCAGGCGCGGAGCGCCGGATCGGCCAGAATATCGATCAGCTCGCGCACCTTGGGCGGCGGGTCGTCGCTTGATCCCGGGGCCTGCGCCGCGGCCGGCGCCGCCGGGGTCTGCGCCGTGGCCGGCGCCGCCAGCGCCAGCAACAAAGCCAGCGCCGCCGCGCCGCGCCGCCACCCTGACCACAAGCGCAACATCCGCATCATCGATTGGCATCCCCTGCCGCCACGCCGTTCGGCGAACACGGCTGGCCGGCGGCTGGGGCGATGAAGTAGAGAAGGCGGTCATAAGCAATGCCACGGGTGGCGAAGGCAGGGCAAGTCATGAAACGCGAGGCGATTGTTCTGGCCGCGGACGTGGGCGGCACCAAGACGCTGCTTGGGCTGTTCCGGCCCGGCGCGCGCGGCGCGCGCCTCATGCGGGAATCGAGCCTGCCCAGCCGCCGCTACCGCTCGCTCGGCGTCTTGATCGCGGATTTCTTGGGCCAAGGTCCAAAGGCGGCCATCCACGCCGCGTGCCTGGCGGTGGCGGGCCCGGTGGAGGGGAACAAGGCGCGGTTGACCAACCTGCCCTGGCGCATCGACGGGGGCAGGCTGGCGGCCGTCATCGGCACGCCCCGATTGACGTTGCTCAACGACGTGCAAGCGGCCGCACTTGGCATGCTGTTCGCGGACAAGGGCGCGTTCGTGCCCTTGAACCCCGCCGCGCCGCCGTTCAAGGGCAAGGCGTCCAAGGCCAACATGGCGCTCATGGCGCCGGGGACCGGATTCGGCGAGGCGCTGCTGTGCTGGACCGGCGAGGGTTACAGCGTGCTCGCCACCGAGGCGGGGCACGCGGACTTCGCGCCGCGCAACATGGAGGAAACGGGGCTGTGCCGATTTCTCAGGGGTCGCTTTGGCGGCCAAGTGAGCGTCGAGCGCGTGCTCTCCGGCCCTGGGCTGGTGGCGATGTACGATTTTCTCGGCGGCCGTCCTCGCCTTGACGCGCAAGCCATCGCCGACGCCGCCCTGGCCAAGAATAACGCGCATTGCATGAAGGCGCTGGAGATGTTCGCCGCGGCCCTGGGCGCGGAGGCTGGAAACGTGGCGCTGCGCACCTTGGCGCGGGGCGGCGTCATCATCGGCGGCGGGATCGCGCCCAAGATCCTGCCGGCATTGCAAACGGCGAACTTTCGCCGCGCCTATGCCGATAAGGACCGCATGGCAAAACTTGTGCGCTCGATTCCAGTGGTGGTGGCGCGGGAGCCAAGGGCGGCGCTGATCGGCGCCGCCCGCCAGGCGCTCGGCAGTTGGCGCTGACTTGGCCGCCGACGACAAAAATCAGCGCGGCGAGGAGGCGGCGCGGTGGGCCTGCCAGGGCCAGCGGCCCTCGATCTCCAGCACCAGGGTCCAACTTAGAAACGTGCGAATGACGACCAGGCCGCCGAGCACGCCGAGGCTGACAAGAGACGGCTCGAGCGCGATCGTTTTCACGATGTCGGCGGCCACCAGCACCTCGAGGCCGAGCAGAAGCGAACGGCCGACGCGAATTTTATAAGTGTCGTAGAGCTCCTCACCCATGCGGCGGCGGACAAAGAGAACCGTCGACCAGACAATGCCGGCGACGATGATGATGACGCCGAAAATGTCGATGGCGACGCCGACCAGGCGGATCCATGACCCGATGACCGCTTCGAGATTGAGCATCGCTTCCGCATCGGCGTGCATGGCCGCGCCTCCATGACCGAATGTAACTGTCGATCTATGTCAGAGGCGGCCGCCCGGGGCCAATTCCAAGTGTCTATGGCCGCCATGCCGCGTGGCTATGGGC
>CAZIVY010000455.1:0-3496 GCA_964542505.1 uncultured Rhodospirillaceae bacterium | reverse complement strand
CGCGAGCCCGCCGACGGCCGGCCGACCCAGGACCCGGCGATGTTCATGCGCTTCCTGCCAGCCATCAAGGAAGCCGCCGACGTGGTCGTGAACATCACCACCGGCGGCGCCGCGACCATGACGGTGGAGGAACGCCTGCAGCCCGCCCTGCGGCTCCGGCCGGAGGTCGCTTCGCTCAACATGGGTTCCATGAACTTCGGTCTCTACGAGATGCTCAGGCGTTACAACGATTTCAAATATGATTGGGAACGGCCCTATCTGGCGGGCACCGACGAGCGGATTTTCAAGAACAGCTTCAAGGACATTGCCTACATCCTCGAATCCTGCAGCGGGCAGGGCACGCGCTTCGAGATCGAGTGCTATGACATCGGGCACCTCTACACCGCCGCCCACTTCCTCGAACGCAAGCTGGTGAAGCCGCCGCTGTTCATCCAGTCGGTGTTCGGCATCCGCGGCGGAATCGGCCCGCACCCCGAGGACGTGCTGCACATGAAGCGCACCGCCGACCGCCTGTTCGGCGACGATTATCTTTGGTCCGTGCTGGGCGCCGGGCGCAACCAGATGTTCGTCGCCGCCCAGTCGGCGGTCATGGGCGGCAATGTGCGCGTGGGCCTGGAGGACAGCCTGTGGCTCGGCCCAGGCCGATTGGCCAAGTCGAACGCCGAGCAGGTGGCGAAGATCCGCCGCATCCTGGAGGAGCTGGGGCTGGCCATCGCCACGCCCGACGACGCGCGCAAAATGCTCAAACTGAAGGGCCGCGACAGCGTCGGTTTTTGACGCCTCAGGCGCGGATGCGGCGGAGAAATTCCTTCAGCGTCGGGTCCCGCGGGCGCGAGAGAATCTCCTGCGGCGGGCCGATCTCGGCCACCCGTCCTTCCGAGACATAGGCGATGCGGTGCGCGATCTCCCGCGCCAGCGGCACCGCGTGGGTGACCAGCACCATGGTGATCCCCTGCCCCACCAGCGCGCGGATGACGTCCTCCACCTCGGCGCTCAGCTCCGGATCGAGGGCCGAGGTGATCTCGTCCAGCAGCAGGACCTGCGGCTTCATCGCCAGCGCCCGCGCGATGGCCACGCGCTGCTGCTGGCCGCCGGAAAGATGGGCCGGATAGGCGTCCACCTTGTCGGCGAGGCCCACCCGCGCCAGCATCGCGCGCCCCAGGTCATCGGCCTCGGCGGCCGGAATCCTCTGCGAGAATTGCGGGCCCAGGCGGACATTTTCCAGCGCCGTCATGTGCGGGAAAAGGTTGAACTGCTGGAAGACGATGCCCATGCGCTGGCGCATGCGGGCTATCACCGCTTCCGGCTGGCGCTTGAGCGCGACGCCGCCGTTCGGCAGGTACCACAGCACCTCGCCGTCCAGTTCGATCTGGCCGCCGTCATATTCCTCGAGGAAGTTGATGCAGCGGAGCAACGTCGTCTTGCCGCAACCGCTGCGGCCGATGAGCGCCACCACCTCGCCGCCGGCGATGTCGAGATCGATCCCCCGCAGCACCCGCAGGCCGCCATATGATTTCGTGAGGCCCCTGATCCTGATCATGCGCGCTCGCCCGCGAAACCGCGCGCCATCAGCCGGCGCTCGGCGTACTGGCCCACGCGGTCGATGGCGAAGCACATGACGAAGTAAAGCGCCGCGGCGATGCCGAGCACCGCGAACACGTCCAGCGTGCGCTCGATGATCTCGCGCGAGGCGAAGGTCAGCTCCCAGATGCTGATGATGGAGAGGACGGACGACGCCTTGACCGCCATGACGCAGACGTTCAAGTAAGGCGGCAGCGAGTAGCGGGCCGCCAGCGGGACCACGAGGCGGCGGAAGATCGACAACTTGGGCAGCGCCAGGCTCTTCGCCGAATCCCACAGCGGCCGCGGGATGGCGACGACGCCGCCGCGGAACACCTCGGCGAACAGCGCCGAAAGATAGATCGTGAGCACGATCACCCCGGCGGCATAGGCGTTCATCTGCCGCCACATGGACGCCAGGCCATAAAAGACCAGCAAGGCCAGCACCAGGACCGGCAGGCCGCGGATGACGAAGATGTAGGTCTGGTAGAACCAGCGCGCCGGCGCGAAGGGCAGAAAGGCGACCGCCGTCAGCCCGATGGCCAGCAGCGTTCCGCCGGCGATCGACGCCAGCGCCAGCGCCAGCGATATCCCGGCGGCGCGTCCCATCACCCATAGATCGTTGAGGTTCACCTCCATGCCACGGCCTTTTGCGCGCCCCGGAACACCAGCGCCACCAGGGATACGAGGGCGAGGTAGAACAAGGCGGTGACGATGAAGGGCTCGTAGGCGGCCCCGGTGCGCTCGGTCAGGAGCTTCGCCTGCATCGCCAACTCCGCCACCGCGATGGCCGAGAGCAGCGAGGTATCCTTGAGCAGCAGCACCACCTGATTGCCGAGCGCCGGGAGCGAATAGACGAGAACCTGCGGCAGCGTCACCTTGCGGAAGGTCGTCCACGGCGGGAGTCCGATGCTCTTGGCGGCGTCGTACTGGACGCGGTCAATGGCCCGGAAGCCGCCGCGGAAAATCTCGGAGACATAGGCGCCGTTCTGCAGCACCAGCGCCAGGCCGCCGCAGACCACCGCCGGCCACACCAGGCCGATCAACGGAAACCCGAAATAGAGCAGATAAATCGGCAGCAGCACGGGGGTGTTGCGGAAGAGTTGGACATAGGCGTCCACCATCCAGGCGCCCCACCGCCCGGTGCCGATGCGCAGGAAGAGGAGCAACGCTCCGAAAGCGACGGCGCCCAAGGCGGACACCGCCGCTATCGCCAGCGTTAACCCCGCTGCCTTCAGGTACGCCGGACCGAAGGCCGAAGCCCAGGCCCAGTATTGCCCCATCGGAAATCCGATGCGGCCGGAAGTTACTGCGGCGGCAGATAGAACTTCTGCGGCGGCGCCTTCTTACCGAACCACTTTTCGTAGATCTGGTTGTATTGCGGGTAGTAGGACCCGGTCCGCAACTCGCTGACGAAGGTGTCCAGCCACAGCCACCACTTGAAATCCCCCGGCTTCATGTAGATCGCGTTGTTTTGCGAGGGGGTGAGAAGCTGCGGCAGCACCTCGAAGTCCTTCGCCGCGCTGGCGGCGAAATGGTCCGCCGTCGGCGTGTCGATCTGCAAGGCGTGCGCGCGCCCGGCCTTGACCGCGAGGAATTGCGCCGAGGGCGTCTCGAAAGTCAGCAGCGTCGCCTGCGGGAAATGCAATTTCGCCCGGTCCGCCATCTGCGGGTTGTTCAAATTGGCGACCGTGGAGTTCGATTGGTTGAGGTCGGTGAACGATTTGATGCCGGCCGTCTTGGCCACCAGGATCGACTGCCCCGAATCGATGAAGGGGCGCGTGAACGCCACCCGGATCGCCCGGTCGGGATAGACGGTGGTGCCGCCCACGCCCATGTCGCCCTGGCCGCTTTCGATCGCCGGCCAGCGGCCCTCGCCGGTGACCACGATGAATTCAACTTTCGTCGGGTCGCGGAAGAGCGCGGTGGCGATCAA
>CAZIVY010000454.1:0-4272 GCA_964542505.1 uncultured Rhodospirillaceae bacterium | reverse complement strand
TGATCGCGTTCGGCGCGCGCAAGCGCTCAAGGACATCTATAGCCGGCACGGAATCACGCCGGTGCGCAATCTCGGCACCCTGGCCTTTTTCCCGCTGTTCTTGATTTCGCTGACCAGCCTCGATGATGCGGCGCGGCTGGTGCCGGGGGGTATCCTGTGGATCGCCAGTTTCGAGCAGCCTGATCCCTGGTTCGTGCTTCCGGTCGCGTTCGCCGTGCTGGTCGGCGCCTACCTGCAGCAGACCCTGACGCTTGGTCGCCTCGGATTGACGGCCGTATTGGGGGCCGGCGTGCCGGCGCTGGTGGCGCTGATGGCGCCGCTGAGCGCGGCGGCGAACCTGTACGCGGTCACCAGCATGGTCCTAGTCATCGCGCAACGGCTGCTCATCGCTTGGTGGCTCGACCGGGTTGGGGACGCGGCGGCGCCGCGCGTGGCCCCTGACGGCGTTGCGCCGCTCGCGGACGCGCATCGCTACATGCACGTCGGCAACAAGGCGGCGCGGCTCGGGCGGCTCTTGGCGGCCGGTTTGCCGGTGCCGGACGGCATCGTGCTCGCGGCGCAAGCCTTCGACGGCGCGGCGGACAGCACGACGCTCAACCAAGCCGCGGCAAAGCGCCTGGCGGCGGAATGGCGCCGGCTCGGGCTGACGGCCGCCGCGGTGCGCAGTTCCGGGCTGAACGAAGACGGAGCCAAGCAAAGCTTCGCCGGCGTCTTTGACACCGTCCTCAACGTCACCGAGGAAAAGCTCGGAGCCGCGATCGGCGGCGTCCGCGCGTCCTACACGGCGGCAAAGGCGCAGGTGCACGGCGGCGGCGACACGGGCGGCGTGGTGATTCAGCGCATGGTGCCCGCCGAGTATGCCGGCGTGTTGTTCACCGAAGATGTCGGCCACGCGGGTGCGATGCGGGTCGAATTGGTCGCCGGGCTGGGCGACAAACTCGTATCCGGCAGCGTGACGCCGCAGTCGTTCCGCCTGGCGCGCAGTTCGGGCGCAACCCTTGACGACGTCATGCCGCCGATCGACCTCGCGCCGCTGGCCGAGCATGGGCGCGCGGCCGAGCGATTGTTCGGCGGCGCGCAGGATATCGAGTGGGCTTACGCCGCCGGCCGTTTCTGGCTGTTGCAGGCGCGCGACATCACCGGCGTGGCGGCGGACTCCCGCGCGCCGATCGAGCGGGAGCGCGCGCGATTGCTGCGTCTCGCGCCCGATACGGCGCCGGATGCGGTTCTGTTCGCACAGAACGAGATTTCGGCGCTGGTTCCGCAGCCGACGCCGATGACTCTCTCGCTTCTGAACGCCATGTGGGCCGACGGCGGCGGCGTGCAGCGGGCCGCGCGCGCTCTCGGCCTGCGCTACGATGTCGCCGAGGGAGCGCCCGCCTACCTGGTCACCGTCTTCGGGCGGCTGTACGCGAACCGGCACGAAGAGACGCGGCGGATGCGGCCGCTCGGGGCGGCGGGGGTGGCGCTCCTCGCGCGCTCCGCCGACCGCATGGAGGTGCAGTTCCGCGGCGACTTTCTGCCCGGCTTCGAGCACGAGATGACGCTGCTCAACGCGATCGATTTCGATCGCGTCGAGCTTGACGAGCTGGTGCCCCTGTTCGCGCGCATCTACCGGCGGTTCGTGACCGAGACGCACACCCAGGCCGAGGTCATCAACCTGGCGGCGGCCGCGTTCATGAATCAAGCGCGCGCTTCGCTGGCGCGGCGCGGACTCGATTCGGTGCTGTATCTGAGCGGAATTCCGGCAACCGCCGCGGCATCGGCGCTTGCCGCCGCACGGGCCGATCGCGACCCGGCGAAGTGGCGCCGGCGCGAGCTCGCGGCGTTCGGCCACCGCGCGCCCATCGATTACGAGCTTGCGGTCGCGCGCTTTCGCGAGGCGCCCAGCTTCCTCGATGTTTGGATCGCCGGGGCAGTCGGGCCCGGCTCGCAGAGCAAAGCGGACACCCATGGCGAGTTCGCGAGTTGGCGCGATACCGGGCTGCGGCGGTTGGTCGAGCGCGCGCGTCGATTCCAGGCGCTCAAGGAGGACGCGAAGCACCACGTGCTGCGCGAATACGCGGTCCTGCGGTCCATGCTCCTGGCGCTTGACCGGCGCATGTTTGGCGGCAATGGCAAGATCTTCTGGCTCGAGGCGGACGAGGCATCGCGGCTCGCCGAACCCGACTTTGCCGCCGAGGCGTCGCGGATCGCGGCCGAGCGCGAATCGGCGGCGGCGGCGTTCGCCGTCGTTGCGCACCTGCCGGTCGAAGTCACGCGCGCCTATCTTGAGACGGCCGCGTTCGGCGCGGCCGATGCCAGGCCGTGGGCGACGCGGACGGGCGACCTCAAGGGCACGCTCGTCGCCGGCCGCGGGCCGATCATCGGCCGCGCCCGCGTCGTCACCCCACGCGAAGCCGAGCTCGGGTCGTCGCTGTCGTGCCTGATACCTGGCGACATCGTTGTCAGCCGGTTCGTGCACCCGAATTGGACGACCGAGTTCTCGACGCTCAAGGGCGTCGTGTGCGAGGTCGGCGGCTGGCTCAGCCACACCGCCATCCAGGCACGCGAGCACGGCCTGCCGATGGTTGTCGGCGTGCAAGGGCTCGAGGCGATCCGGAATGGCGACTGGATCAAGGTGGATAGCGACGGGCAGGTCGAGCGCCTCGATGCGGCCGGCCGGCCGACGGAAAAGCGCGTCTTTGTCCTCTACCCCCGTACCTCCCCGGCCTACGACGTGGCGATCGGCAAGATCCTCAACGTGTTCGGGGAGAAAGCCATCAACGCCGAATTCACCGGGGTCAACTTCAACAACGACGACGACGCCGGCAAGGCCGCTCTGGCGCAAGCCACGGAGGGACAGTACGACCTCATCCTGTCGATGGGCTCGGAGTCGACCGCCTGGCTGTTCCAGAACTACCAGGGCGGGCGCATTCCCGTGGTCTCGGTGTGTTCGAAGGACCCCGTGCTGCTGGGCCAGGCGCAGGCCTACGACGCGGGTAGCGGAAGCAATTTCGCCTTTACCTCGCTCAACGCGCCGATTGAGGCGCAGATGGACTATCTGCTCGAACTGAAGCCGGGGCTCAAGAACCTCGCGGTTCTCGTCGACAGCAAGAACGTGAGCGCGGTGCAGACCCAGGCGGATCCCATGGCCACCGAGGCGCGCCGTCGCGGCATCGAGGTCATCATGGTCGCCGTGCGGGATCCGGCGAACGCCCGGGACGAACTCGCCAGCTTGATGCCCAAGGCGGTGGCCGCCATGCGCGCGAACGATCCAACTCTCACCCACAGCGTGTTCTGGATTACCGGCAGCACGGCGGTGTTCCGCGAAATCGCCATGATCAACGCCGCCGCGAACCGGGTGCCGGTATTGAGCGCCGTGCCGGAAATGGTCAGGGCGGGAGACGACAGCGCGCTGCTGTCGTTCGGCGTCAGCTTCGAAAGCAACGCGCATGTTGCCGCCGACTATGCCGCCGACGTGCTGTCGGCGCGGGCCAGCGTGGGCGATTTCAAGGTCGGTACGGGGACGCTGCCCGACATCGCCATCAACTTCCGCAAGGCGCGCGAAATCGGTCTCGAGATTCCTTCCCGCTTCGTCGAGAGGGCGACGATGATTTACGATCGCGAGGAACGCCCGGCTCGCCACAACGGCAAGTCGGCGGACCAGGGCGTCTAGTACCGACTTTCGCGAGTTCGCGGGTCGCGACACGCCACTCTCGAACTCGCGAAAGTGGTACAGATTCAATAAGTTTGTACCCTTCATCCATGGTCCGCGCCCGGCGCGCCTTGCGCGCTATATATTGGCGGCAACGCCGCCATGGGCGCGGATCAGCGATGGCGGGTACTAGACTATATCGCGGCCAACAGGAACCGGCTGCGCCGGAGGTGTTTCGCGCGGCGGACAGAAGAACAACCGGGACAGGCATACTGGACCCGGTGCGGCGTCACCTCATGGTCGGTCGCATGGTGGTTCGTCCCGTTCCATCCCGCCTTGGCCGGCTTCAAGGGGTGGGTAGAATGGTGGGTACGTCCAAAGGCTGTTTCGTATCCGACTGACTTACAAAGCACATTTACTAATACCAACTCTCATTGACGATGACTCTCCGATTCGTCATGGCCGGGCGAAGACCCGGCCATCTACGTCTTTGATCTAGCAGGCTGTTGAAAAACTGGTGAACGGCTTGTTCGCTGGGTTTTGCGTTGGCCTGGGCATGTGATTTTCTGTTTCGGGGATCATGTTTTCGGGCGCCGTTGGTTGATTTCCAGGATGGTTCCTTGGTCGTAAACGCG